>NZ_SADP02000013.1:0-220371 GCF_004010375.2 Mesorhizobium sp. M2E.F.Ca.ET.209.01.1.1
TCCTGTCCTCAAGGCCTTCCATCAGCGTCTCATTGCCAAGGGCAAAGAGCCCAAGGTCGCGCTCGTCGCCGTCGCGCGAAAGATCCTGACCATCCTCAGTGCAATGATCCGAAACAACGAACCTTGGAATCCAAACAGGCTCTGACAAACACAGTTGCTCATCCGTCTCGGCGCTGCGCGCCGAGCCACCTTCCCCCACAAGGGGGGAAGGGGAGGTCGCGGCACATTCACCCAGCTATTTTCCTCCCCACCCCCTTGGCATCGCCGCGCCTCATGCCATCATCCCGCCATCGGCCGAGGGGGCCGATTCGACCTGGGGGTTACCATGTCCATCTCTTTCGCGCGCCGCGTTGCCGCCGCGCTTTCGCTTGCCGTCCTCATCGCGCCCGCCGCCCATGCCGGCGACGTCACCTTCCAGATCAGGAACAACCATCCCAACGCCATGCGCGTCGAGCTCTACAGCCAGGACCGCGACTATGTCTGGCCGGGCAACGGCAAGGATTTCTATCTCGACGACGGCGAGACCAAGCAATTGCCGATCTCCTGCAACGATGGCGAGAAGATCTGCTACGGCGCCTGGGTCGACGGCGACGAGAGCACCTATTGGGGCGTCGGCCCCAACAACCAGGAGAGCTGCGAGGACTGCTGCTACACCTGCAGCGGCGGGCAAACGGAGGAGATTGATTTGGAGGAGTAGGGACGACAGCCCATCCTCCCAGCTTGACGCCCCTCGCGCCCGCGCCCTAAGCCTTGTCTCCACCCAACAGGAGACCCCACCCAAATGGCAGGCACGGTCGAAGGCGAGAAGATCGACGTTTCCTTCAACGGCAAGCGCTGCATCCATTCGCGTAATTGCGTGCTCGGAAACCCGCATGTCTTCGTGCCCAACGCGCCGGGCGAGTGGATCCACCCGGATGCGGCGAGCGTCGAGCAGGTGGTGGCGCTGGCGCAGAACTGCCCGTCGGGCGCCATCACCTACCACCGCAAGGATGGTGGGCCGCAGGAAAAGCCGCCGGTGGTCAACACGGTGCGTGTCCGCGAAAACGGCCCGCTGGCGGTCCATGCCGAGATCGTGCTCGGCGAGGAAACCTTCCTGCGCGCCACGCTCTGCCGCTGCGGCTTGTCGCAGAACAAGCCGTTCTGCGACAACAGCCACATCAAGGCCGGCTTCTCCGCCACGGGCGAGCCGCCGCTGAAGGAAGCGCAGGTGCTGGAAGCGCGCGACGGCCCGCTGACGGTGACGCCCACCGTTAACGGCCCGCTCAAGGTCGAAGGCAATGCCGAGCTCGTCACCGGCACGGGGCACACCATCGCCCGCACGACGAAGGTATTCCTCTGCCGCTGCGGCCATTCGGCGAACAAGCCGTTCTGCGACGGATCGCATAAAAGGGTGGGGTTCGTGGGGTAATTTCCTTCTCCCCGTTCTACGGGGAGAAGGTGCCCGAAGGGCGGATGAGGGGCAGCGCCGGGGCTGGATGATTGACGGCGAGGCCGGCGCGAGGCCCCCCTCTCTGCCCTGCCGGGCATCTCCCCCTCAAGGGGGGAGATTGGCAGTTCAGGCGCCTCGCTCCTTTCTATAACGTTGGCGATTGGCGAAAGCCGGCGTGACATCCGATCTCCCCCCTTGAGGGGGAGATGGCCGGCAGGCCAGAGAGGGGGGCCTCGCGCCGGCGTCTCAAAGCTTGGGTTCCTCGCCCCGCCAAAGGCGGGGAGAGGTGGCCGCGAAGCGGACGGAGAGGGGCCTTCGTAGGGCGCTCCCCTCTCCGTCTCGGCTTCGCCGAGCCACCTCTCCCCGCCTTTGGCGGGGCGAGGAACTTGCTCTCCACCCTTTGGCCCATTTCTCTCTTCTTTATCCGCCGGCCCGTATCGGCTAAGGGGCACGCACCAAATCCTCTTGCCCGGATTGCCGCCCCGCCCATGACCGCCAAGCCTCACCCCCTCTTCCTCGGCATCGACACCGGCGGCACCTACACCGATGCGGTCCTGTGGTGCGAGGAGGGCGGGCCTAAGGGAAAAGTTCTGGCCAAGGCGAAGTCGCTGACGACGCGCCACGATCTCGCCGTCGGCATTTCCGGCGCGGTCGATGCTGTGCTTCAGGAATCCGGCACCGATCCGGCCGCCATAAAGCTGGTCTCCATGTCAACCACGCTGGCCACCAACGCGCTGGTCGAGGGCCAGGGCGGGCGCGTGGCGCTCATCATGATCGGCTTTTCCGAGGCCGACCTTGCCCGCGACGGGCTGAAGACGGCGCTCGGCACCGATCCGGTGGTGTTCTGCCCCGGCGGGCATGACGTGCATGGCAATGCGGCCAAGCTCGACCTTTCCGGCCTCGAGGCAGCGCTGCCGGAATTGGGGCGTTCGGTGTCGGGCTTCGCCGTCTGCGCCTATTTCGCCACCCGCAACCCGGCGCATGAGCTCGCCGCCCGCGATCTGATCCGCGAGAGGACCGGCCTGCCGGTCACCGCCAGCCATGAGCTTTCGGCCAAGCTCGGCGGTCCCCGTCGCGCGCTCACCACCTTGCTCAACGCCCGGCTTATCTCGATGATCGACCGGCTGGTCGCGGCGACCGAAGGTTTTCTTACTAAGCGCGGCATCGCGGCGCCGCTGATGGTGGTGCGCGGCGACGGCGCGCTGGTGTCGGCGGCGTTCGCCCGCCAGCGGCCGATCGAGACCATCCTCTCAGGCCCGGCTGCCTCTCTGGTCGGCGCCCGCCACATGACCGGGCTGGACGACGCCATGGTGTCGGATATCGGCGGCACCACCACCGACGTCGCCGTGCTCGATGGCGGCCGGCCGCGCCTCGATCCGGAAGGCGCCACCGTCGGCGGCTTTCGCACCATGGTCGAAGCCGTCGCCATGCGCACTTTCGGCCTCGGCGGCGATTCCGAAGTGGCGCTGGAGGACGGCGCGCTCGACCCGAAGATCCTGCTTGGGCCGCGCCGCCTGGTGCCGCTGGCGCTGGCCGGCATGATGCATGGCGAGGCGGTCACATCAGAGCTGGAGCGGCAGCTGCGGGCGCCGAACCCCGGCCGCATGGACGGGCGTTTTGCCCTGCGCACCGGCGTGCCGGACCGGCTCGCCGCCGGCCTCACCGCGCCGGAAGCGAAACTCTACGAGGCCATCGGCGCCACGCCGCTGGCGCTCGACCGACTGCTCTCGTCGAATGCGCAGAACGCCACGCTGAACCGGCTGGTCGCGCGCGGGCTGGTGCATATCTCCGGCTTCACGCCATCTGACGCCGCCCATGTGCTGGGCAAGCAGTCGAACTGGGACGCCGCCACCGCCCGGCTCGGCGCCGAGCTTTTCGCCCGCCGCCGCGATGGCCGCGGCCAGGCGATCGCCGCGACGCCGGAAGCGATCGCCGGGCGCGTGCTGGTCACGCTCACCCGCTGGTCCGCCGAATACATCCTCGAAACCGCTTTCGCCGAGGACGGGCTGGACGGCGCCGCCACCGTCGCGCACGCGCTGGTGCAGCGCGCGGTCGACGCCCATCCCGGCATCGCCCGCTTCACCGTCGCCCTCGACCGTCCGGTCATCGGCCTCGGCGCCTCGGCGCCGCTGCATTACGCCGGCTTGGCCGTGCTCGTCGGCAATGGCTGCATCGTCCCGGAAGACACCGACGTCGCCAACGCGCTCGGCGCCGTGGTCGGCCAGGTGCGCGTCTCGGCCGAAGCTCGCGTCAGCCAGCCCAAGGAAGGCCTGTTCCGCCTCGCCTCCGGCCAGACGGTGCGCGACTTCACCGACGAGGCGAAGGCGATCGAGGCGGCCGAAGCCGATGTGCGGGCGATCGCGGCCGAGCGCGCCAAGGACGCCGGCACCGACAGCGCCGAGATCGGCATTTCTACCGAATTCAAGGTCTCGACCATCGAGGGCCAGCGCATGTTCATCGAGGCGCATGTCGTCGCGGTGGCGTCGGGACGGCCGCGGATTGCGGTGTGAGAGCTTTCCTTCTCCCCGTTTCACGGGGAGAAGGTGCCCGAAGGGCGGATGAGGGGCGGCGCCACCGTACGTTGTTGTTCTCCTCGTCGGCGGCTCAACGAATGCTAATTGTCAACGTCGGCGCCGCCCCTCATCCGGCTGCCGCCACCTTCTCCCCGTGAACGGGGAGAAGGCATGCTACACCCTAAGCCGAATTGACCCTCGCCCCCCAAACATGCCAAAGGCCCCGGCAAGCCTACCTATCTGGAGACGTGCAGATGACCGACCGCATCGAGATCGCCGGGTTGCGGATTGCCCGGGAACTCCATGACTTCGTGGCCGACGAGGCCGCGCCGGGCACCGGCATCGATCCGGAAAAATTCTGGGAAGGCTTTTCCGCCATCGTCCACGACCTCGCGCCGAAGAACCGCGCGCTGCTGGCCAAACGCGACGCCATGCAGGAAAAGCTCGACGGCTGGTATCGCGAAAACGGCGCGCCGATCGACATGGAGGCCTACAAAAACTTCCTCAAGGAGATCGGCTATCTGGTGCCGGAAGGTCCGGCCTTCAGCGTCTCGACCGAGCATGTCGATCCCGAGATTGCCGTCGTCGCCGGGCCGCAGCTCGTCGTGCCGGTGATGAACGCGCGCTATGCGCTCAATGCCGCCAACGCCCGCTGGGGCTCGCTCTATGACGCGCTTTACGGCACCGACGCCATTCCCGAGACGGGAGGCGCCGAGAAGGGCAAGGGTTTCAATCCCGCGCGCGGCGCCAACGTGATCGCCTGGGCGAAGGATTTCCTCGACCAGTCGGTGCCGCTGACCACCGGCAAATGGGCCGGCGTCAACGGGCTGTCGGTGGCGAACGGCGCGCTGAAGGCGGGCGAGGGCGCCGGCGCCACCACGCTCGCGGACCCGAAGCAGTTCGCCGGCTATCGCGGCGATGCCGAGAATCCCGAAGCCGTGCTGCTGGTCAAGAACGGCCTGCATATCGAGATCGTGATCGACCACGCCAGTGGGATCGGCAAGACCGATCCGGCCGGCATCGCCGATGTCATCCTGGAATCGGCCTTGACCACCATCCAGGACTGCGAGGATTCGGTCGCCGCCGTGGATGCGCAGGACAAGGTCGTCGTCTACCGCAACTGGCTCGGCCTGATGAAGGGCGACCTGGCGGAAGAAATCACCAAGGGCGGCAAGACTTTTACCCGCAAGCTCAATCCGGACCGCCGCTACACGGCGCCCAATGGTGGCCAGCTTCTGCTGCCTGGCCGCTCGCTGATGCTGGTGCGCAATGTCGGCCACCTGATGACCAATCCGGCGATCACCGACCGCGACGGCAACGAGGTGCCGGAAGGCATCATGGATGCGGCCATCACGGCGCTGATCGCGCTTCATGATGTCGGCGAGAACGGCCGCCGCGCCAATTCCCGCGCCGGCTCGATGTATGTGGTGAAGCCGAAGATGCACGGGCCGGAAGAGGTCGCCTTCGCGGTTGAAATCTTCGACCGCGTCGAAGCCCTGCTCGGCATGGCCAGGAACACCATCAAGATGGGCATCATGGACGAGGAGCGGCGCACCACTGTCAACCTCAAGGAAGCGATCCGCGCCGCGAAGGAACGCGTGGTGTTCATCAACACCGGCTTCCTCGACCGCACCGGCGACGAGATCCACACCTCGATGGAAGCCGGCCCGATGATCCGCAAGGGCGACATGAAGCAGGCCGCCTGGATTTCCGCCTACGAGGCCTGGAATGTCGATACGGGGCTCGAATGCGGGCTCGCCGGCCACGCCCAGATCGGCAAGGGCATGTGGGCGATGCCCGATTTGATGGCGGCGATGCTGGTTGAGAAGATCGCGCATCCCAAGGCCGGCGCCAACACCGCCTGGGTGCCCTCGCCGACGGCGGCGACGCTGCACGCCACGCACTATCACAAGGTCGACGTGCACGCAGTCCAAGCGGCGCTCAAGAGCCGGCCGAAGGCGAAGCTCAACGACATCCTGTCGGTGCCGGTCGCCGTGCGGCCGAACTGGACGCCGGACGAGATCCAGCGCGAGCTCGACAACAATGCGCAGGGCATCCTGGGCTATGTCGTGCGCTGGATCGACCAGGGTGTCGGCTGCTCGAAAGTGCCCGATATCAACGATGTCGGCCTGATGGAGGACCGCGCCACGCTGCGCATCTCCTCGCAGCACATTGCCAACTGGTTGCGCCACAAGGTCTGCTCGGAAATCCAGGTCCGGGATTCGCTGCAGCGCATGGCGGCGATCGTCGACCGCCAGAATGTCGGCGATCCGCTCTACCGCCCGATGGCGCCGGACTTCGACAAGTCCATCGCCTTCCAGGCTGCCTGCGACCTGGTGTTCAAGGGAACGAGCCAGCCCAACGGTTATACCGAGCCGGTGCTGCACGCGCGACGGCTGGAGCTGAAGGCGAAGGGCTGAACTTGTGCGGGGGCCATCGCCCTCGCTGCCTTCCGTCGAAGCCGGATGCGATCGCCGGCTTGAGCGCGCTCTTTATCGCACCCCGGACAAGGCGGAGCGCGACAGGAACACATCCGTGTGCCTGACATGCGCCGGGGTGTCGCGAAACGGCGCGCAGGGCCTGAAGCCGAATGCCTCGTACACGGTGATCGCGCTTTCCATATAGAAGGTGGTGTGGATCAGCACCGTGCGGGCCGGGCCTTTGTCGATCTCGGCCAGGACCGCGCCCATCAGCGCGCGGCCTATGCCTTGCCCCCGGAAAGCAGCGTCGACGAAGAACCTGTGAAGTTCCACCATGCCCTCGCCGAATGGATCGAAGGCGAGGCAGCCCGCCGGCAGGCCTCCGGATCTGGCGATGAACGCCACCGCATCCGGCGCGCCGAACTGCGCGGCCAATTGCGGGCCGCTTGTTTCGGGATGGAACAGAGCCCTGACATCCGCGGCCAAGACGCCATGCGGCGCCGAAGCTTCGACATCCCACTGCGCGAGCTTGCGGCAGAGCCCCGCCAGTGTCTCGAAATCTTCGGCGCTGCGCGCCGGCAGAACTGAAATCATCCCTCGCCCCCACGCGGACCGGCCCCACCATACCACGCAGCTTTCCGGGTGCGAATGCGTCGTCAAGCGTTCAACGCGATGGGGATGCCTCGCAAAACGCTTGACAGATATCGGTCTACCTACTAGTAGGTAGATTAAGACATCAAAGAAAGGTATCCGTCATGTCTGCACAAACAAGCGTTGAAAGCCCCGCCCGGTCCTCGAACGCCTGGCTCAAAAACTATTACTATCTGCGCTTTGCCGTATCGGCGGCCTGGGTCCTGGCGGCCTTCACCGTCGCGAAGGCAGTTCCGACGCTCGCCGCCGTCATGCTGGTCGCCTATCCCCTGTGGGACGCGCTTGCGAATTATGTCGACGCGCAGCGCAGCGGCGGGCTCGGCCGCAACAGGTCGCAACTGCTCAACTTCGTGGTCAGCATCGTCACCGCGATCGCGGTTGCCGTCGCGCTTGGCCACAGCATGAACGCGGTGCTCGCGGTCTATGGTGTCTGGGCCGTTTTCTCCGGCGCGTTTCAACTCCTGACGGCGTTTCGTCGCTGGAAGACCAACGGCGCCCAGTGGGCGATGATCCTGAGCGGCGCCCAGTCGGCGCTGGCCGGTTTATTCTTCGTCAAGATGGCGGGCGGCGCGGAGGCCATCGGCATCGCCAATGTCGCGCCCTACGCCGCTTTCGGCGCCTTCTATTTCCTGGTGTCCGCCATCTGGCTTTCGGTGAGCGATATGCTTCGCAAGTCGCCGCAGGCCGCGCGTTGAGATTTCTTCAGCCGGAGGTTAGAGCAATTCCAGGAAAAGTGTTTACGGTTTTGCGTCCGGAATTGCGTCAAAACAAAGGGATAGAGTGGTTCGCCGTTTCCGTGAAACGGTGAAACGCTCTAGGCATGCTTATGGACAGGCCTTCGAACACCGCCGATGACATCCTGGCCGCCGCGCGACGCTTCATCGTCGCCGGCGGCTATAACGGCTTCAGCTACGCCGATATCGCCGAGGTGGTCGGTATCCGCAAGGCGAGCATCCATCATCATTTCCCGAGCAAGGTCGATCTCGTGCAGACTCTGGTGAAGCGGTACCTCGAGGATGCCGTGGCGGGCATGACGGAGCTCGAGCGCAATGTGCCTGAACCGCCGGAGCTGCTCAGAACCTATGCCGGCTTCTGGGCCCAGTGCATCGAGGACGCGAGCAGGCCGTTTTGCGTGTGCGCGTTGCTGGCGAGCGAGCTTCCGGTCCTGCCGCCGGAAGTTGCCGTGGAGGTTCGGGCCTATTTCCAGTTTCTGTCGGGCTGGCTGACAGGCGTGATCGAGCGCGGCGCCGGGCAAGGCACATTGACGATCGCCGCCACGCCGCGCGTGGAAGCCGAGGCCTTCATGGCGACCGTGCACGGGGCGATGCTTTCCGCCCGGGCCTATGGCGACGTCCTGACCTTCGGCATGATCCTGGCGCCAACCCTGCAGAAGTTTATCCCGGCAACCGATTGACGTGAAATCGGTCAGGGCGGATCCAGCGTGGCTGCGAACGCCTTCCGGCTCACGCCGCCTGCGCCATCCGCTCCGCGCTCATGCGATAGGAAATCGCTTCGGCGAGATGGATGCGGCCCACCGTCTCGCTGACGTCGAGGTCGGCCAGCGTGCGCGCCACCTTGAGCACGCGGTGATAGGCGCGGGCCGAGAAGCCGAGCTTCTCGCTGGCGTCCTTGAGCAGCGCCAGGCCGGCCGTATCGGGCCTGGCGATCTCCTCGATGATCGAAGGCGGGCAGTGCGCGTTGGTGGTGGCGCCCGCGCCCAGTTTTTCGAGCCGTTCCCGCTGCATGGCCCGCGCCCGGGCCACGCGCTGCGCCACCGAAGCGCTCGTCTCGGCCTTGTCCGGGCGGATCAGGTCGCTCGCCGAGACTGCCGGCACCCCGATCCGAAGGTCGATGCGGTCGAGCAGCGGGCCGGAGATCCGCGCCTGGTATTCCGTGCGGCAGCGGTCGCCGCGCAGGCAGCGATAGCCGGGCTCGCCCGACATGCCGCAGCGGCACGGATTCATCGCCGCCACCAGCTGGATGCGCGCCGGATAGGTGACGCGGTGGTTGGCGCGCGCGATCATGCAGTCGCCCGTCTCCAGCGGCTGGCGCAGCGCGTCCAGCGTCTGCGGCGCGAATTCCGGCAGCTCATCGAGGAACAGCACGCCGTGATGGGCGAGCGAGGCTTCGCCCGGGCGGGCGCGCAGCCCGCCGCCGACCATGGCCGCCATCGAGGCCGAGTGATGCGGGGCGCGGAACGGCCGCCGGTCGGTCAGCTTGCCCTCGCCGAGCTCGCCGGCGACGGACGCGATCATCGAGACTTCGAGCAGTTCCTTTGGCGCCAGCGGCGGCAGGATCGAGGGCAGCCTTTGCGCCAGCATCGACTTGCCTGAGCCGGGCGGCCCGACCATGAGGAGATTGTGGCCGCCGGCCGCCGCGACCTCCACCGCCCGCTTGGCGCTTTCCTGGCCCTTGATGTCGGAGAGGTCCGGCAGATCGCGCGCGGCGAGCTGGATGCCGGCCTCGGGCCGCGACAGAACCTGCGTGCCGCGAAAATGGTTGGCGACGGCGATCAGGCTGCGCGGCGCAAGAATGTCGAAATCCTTGCCTGCCCAGGCCGCCTCCGGCCCGCAGGCGAAGGGGCAGATCAGGCCCTTGCCTTCGGCATTGGCGCCGATCGCGGCCGGCAACGCGCCGGCCACGCCCGCGATCGTGCCGTCGAGCGACAATTCGCCCAACACCACATAGCCGGTGAGCATGTCGCCCGGGATGGCGCCCAGCGCCGCCATCAGGCCGAGCGCAATCGGCAGGTCGTAATGGCTGCCTTCCTTGGGCAGGTCCGCCGGCGCGAGGTTTACCGTCACCTTCTTCGACGGCATCGACAGGCCGGATGCATGCAGAGCCGCCTGCACGCGCTCGCGGCTCTCGGCCACCGCCTTGTCCGGCAGGCCGACGATCTGCATGCCGACCTTGCCCGGCCCGACCATCACCTGGACATCGACCGGCAAGGCCTCGATGCCCTGGAAAGCGACCGTGCGAACCCGCGCCACCATGTTTCCTGCCCCCGGCAGCAACCCCTGCGATTGTCCAAGAATGGACTCTCGTTGAAACAATCACAATTCTTCGGTCGAATCAAGAACATTACGAGAACACGCAAACGCTGTGGTTGCAGGCGGATTGTGCCCCCGGGTGCAAAAGCGGAACATCGTTAAGGCAAAAGGAAAACGGCTGTCGCCGCGTGCTCTCGACCCGTCGAAAAGGCGAGCAGCCCCTCCGGCATCCGGGGCTGTTGCCGTCTAAAGCATGTCTCCCGAAAGTGAGAACCGGTTTCGGGAGACATGCGTAAAATCAAAGACCTAAAGCGCATGGAGCGAATCCGAAGGATCGCGACGCGCTTTAAGCGCTGATAAAGGCATCGACCGTGCCTGAAAGCGATCGATCGATTGCGATATGGGGTGGAAGCCACTCCATGACAGGATATCGGAAAGGCCAAGGCATGGCGATCCGGCGCGAAGACCCGCTTTCCAGAAAAATCTCATTTACAAGGTCTATGAACCGCCGGCGGTCTCGTTCAATCCGTTTCAAAGTTTGCGAACGAATATAGGCCCTGGGGATCCGGCGCTCCTTCAGCGCTAAGACAGCCTCCGCGATGGATCGGGGATCGGGTGGAACCGTAAGCGAATAATCGCCATCCAGATAATGGTCTCGGCCACCATGGTTCGGGGTCGTGACAACAGGTAGCCCCGCGAGAAGATATTCTGTGCTGGCGAACATTGGTCCCTCCATTTCAGAGAGACAAATTCCCACGGCTGCACGATTTAGATGCATGTTCACATGAGCCGGCGCCAGTCGGACAGGCTTGCCGGTGCTGTCAAACTCATTGATGAACACGTGACCCGGCGCGAGCTCCCTGTGCCGATTTATTCGCGCCCTTTCCGACTCCATCGTGGATGACTCCGATGAATCGCGATAAAAGATAAATGCGCAACGCTCGATGCCAAGGGACAAGTCGTGGCGTTTCCACGAAGCGAGTTGCGCATTGTATATTGCATCGAATTCTACAGGGACGTCCTCGAGGGGCCTGAATATGTATTCGGAGGTTGCTGAAGTCTTGTTGTGCAGGACGGCGGCCTCACCGGACTGATTCAAGAGATCGGCCTCACCTTGTGTGTTGGATAGGAAGATCAGCGAGTGACGGGGGTTCCTAAGCCTATGCAGAACGGCATAGGTCCGGATCATTTTGACGCTGGAATTGTTTTCGATGGACCAGGTTGGCGAGATGAGAAACCAGGCACGGTGGCTGCGTCGAAGGCGAGGCATGTGGCTTGCCAATCCGAGGGGCGTGCCGGACATTCCCGAATAGGATATGAACGGATCGTCCGACAGCAAACTTGCCTGAAGGGCAGGTTGCGACTTCGCGGAAGGGAGCCCTTTCCGGAGATACCGGCGATGACGCGACATTGCGCTGACAATCTCGAATACGGTAGCAGGGCGATACCCGTGCCGGAGAGTCAACATGCGGCAATCACGCGGCCGACGTCAGCCGCTTCCCCTCCACACAATCCCAGAACAGGCTGGCGATATCCGCGCCGCCGAAGCGCTGCACTTCGCGCACGCCGGTCGGCGAGGTGACGTTGATCTCGGTCATGTAGTCGCCGATCACGTCGATGCCGACCAGGATGAAGCCGCGTTCCCTGAGCGCCGGCCCGATGCGGGCGCAGATCTCGCGCTCGCGCTCCGTCAGCTCGGTCTTCTCGGCGCGGCCGCCGACATGCATGTTGGAGCGCGAATCGTGCTCGGCCGGCACGCGGTTGATGGCGCCCACCGGTTCGCCGTCGATCAGGATGATGCGCTTGTCGCCCTTGCGCACGTCCTTGAGGTAGCGCTGCACGATATAGGGCTCGCGGAACAGCTGGCCGAACATCTCGAGCAGCGAGGCAAGATTGCGGTCGACCTCGTGCAGGTGGAAGATGCCGGCGCCGCCATTGCCGTAGAGCGGCTTGACGATGATGTCGCCGAATTCCTTGCGGAAAGCGGCGACTTCCTGGGGGTCCTTGGTGATCAGCGTTTCCGGCATCAGGTCCGGGAATTCGGTGACGAAGATCTTTTCCGGGCTGTTGCGCACCCAGGCCGGGTCGTTGACCACCAGCGTCTTCGGATGGATGCGCTCCAATATGTGCGTGGTCGTGATGTAGTTCATGTCGAAGGGCGGATCCTGCCTGAGCAGCACCACGTCCATCTCGGAGAGGTCGGTGCGCACCTTCTCGCCCAGCGAGTAGTGGTTGCCCTTCTCGTCGCGCACCTGCATCTCCTCGACGCGCGCGAACACCTTGCCGTCCCGCATCGACAGCCGGTCGGGCGTGTAGTGGAAAAGCTTGTGGCCGCGCCGCTGCGCCTCCAGCGACAGCGCGAAGCTGGTGTCGCCGGCGATCGACACGGTGGAGACATGGTCCATCTGGACGGCGATCTTGAGCGGCATCTCGGGTCTCCGGCAAACTCAGTCGCCGATATAAGGAAATCGGCGGCGTCTGCCAATCGTGCTTGGTTGGTGCAGACGCTCAGCGGTCGAAGACCAGCCTGGAATAGCCTAGGAAGGACAGCGTCATGGCGACGATCGAGGCGATGGCGAGCGCGGCCAGCGGCGGCAAGGCCGGCAACGCGAGCAGGATGGCGCAGTAGACCAGGTAATTGACGATGCTGGTGGCGATGCCGACGCCGCCATAGCGGGCGCCTTCCTCAGCGATGCCCCGGCTCGACGGCGCGAAGGTCAGGTGGCGGTTGATCTGCCAGGTGACGCAGAGCGCGAAGCCGATCGACAGCACGCGCGCCGAAAGCGCGCCAAGCGGCGTGCCGGCAAGCAGCAGCCACAGCGCCGCCGCGTCGGCGGCGAAGCCGATGCCGCCGGCAAGAGTGAAGCGGATGAGGCGGCCCACTATGCCGCCCACTAGGCTGCCCGCGAAGCCTTGCCAGCTTCGCCCTTGGGCAATGCCCGCGCCGGCGTCCCGCGTTCCGCACGGCCGGAGGAGATCGACAGATAGAAGATGCGCTTCTGCTCAGCCCTGCCGCGCGACACCGAATCGAGGATCAGCCCGGTCATCATGGAGAGCATGGCCAGAAGCAGCATGCCGATCGACAGCACCCAGGTCGGCATGCGCGGCACCAGTCCCGTCTCGGCGAATTCGATGAGCACCGGGATCATCAGGCCGATGCTCGCCGCCAGGAAGAACAGCGCGAACGTGCCGAAGAAGCGCAGCGGCTGCGTCTCCTTCATCAGCATGGCGAACATCCACAGGATCCTGGCGCCGTCGCGGAAGGTCGACAGTTTCGACGACGAGCCCTCCGGGCGGCGGCCGTAATCCAGGGCCATCTCGCTCACCGGCAGCTTGAGCTGCGAGGCATGCACCGACATCTCGGTCTCGATCTCGAAGCCGCCGGACACCGCCGGGAAGCTCTTGACGAAGCGGCGCGAAAACACCCGGTAGCCGGAGAAGATGTCGGTGAAATCGGTCCCGAACAGGCCCTTGTAGAGCCGGTTGAAGATACGGTTGCCGAAGGCGTGGCCGTTGCGGCCGGCATCGTCGGTCACGCCGCGCCTGGTGCCCACCACCATGTCGCAGCGCTCGGTCTGCAGCACGTTGATCAGCTGCGGCGCGTCCTCCGGCGCATAGGTGCCGTCGCCGTCGGCCATCACATAGATGTCGGCATCGATGTCGGCGAACATGCGCCGCACCACATTGCCTTTGCCCTGGCGCGGCTCGCGCACGACGATGGCGCCGGCGGCGCGGGCCTTCAGCGCCGTGAGGTCCTTGGAATTGTTGTCGTACACATAGATCGCGGCCGAAGGCAGGGTCTCGCGGAAGCGCCGAACGACCTCGCCGATCGTGAGCTCCTCGTTGTAGCAAGGCAGGAGCACGGCGATGACCGGCTCGTGGCGGACTGCATGCGGCATGTCTGTCTCCGGACGCCCGACCAGCCTCCGGCCGGCCTGATGCCGGTCCCGTCGAGCCGTTTTACTATTTATTGAAGCCGTTAAGGCTAGGTTTAAACCGATCCTCTCCCGTCAAAGGTCACGGCAATGGGCACAGCCGAGAACGGCGCCGCCTCGTGGAAATCCGACCTCGTGCTGGCGCTGCTTGCAGCCTTGCTCGCGCTCGGCGTCGACGCGTGGACGGGGTTCGGCCCGCTGACCGATGCCGGCGGCGACAACGACAATCTGCTGCGCCTCGTCGAGGTCCGCGACCTGCTTGCCGGCCAGGGCTGGTTCGACCTGCACCAGTATCGCATGGGGCTGGAAGGCGGTTTCGTCATGCACTGGTCCAGGCTGGTGGATGCGCCGATCGCCGCGATGGTTCTTGCCGCCTCGGCGCTCACCGGCAGCAGGCCGCTTGGCGAGGATGTGGCGCAGGTGCTGTGGCCGGCCCTGCTCTTCTGGTCGACCCTGTTCTTCACCGCTCGCGCCGCGCGCGGTTTCGGCGGCGGCGGCGCGGTGCTGCCCGCCATCCTCATCGGTGGCGCCGGTTATTATTTCGTCGGCATCTATGCGCCGGGTGCGCTCGACCACCATAACGTCCAGCTGATGCTCACCATGGCGAGCCTCGCTCTGCTGCTCGAGGCGCCTGCCTGGCGCCGGGCCGCGCTGTTGTCCGGCCTCTGCGCCGCGCTGACGCTCGCCATCGGCATGGAAACGGTTCCTTATGTCGCGGCCATTGGGGCTTGCGTGTCGCTGCTGTTCGTCGCCGATCCAGGCGGCGAGCGGGCGATCGCCCGGGATTTCGGCCTCGGCTTCGCCGGCGTCTCGGCGCTTGTCTTCTTCGCCACCATCCCGCCTCCCGCATGGGGCGCGGCGCAATGCGACGCCTTCTCGGTCGCGCAATTCGCCGTCGCGGCCGTCGCGGGCATCGGGCTGGTGGCGATCGCCTCGGTCGAGCCCGCCGCTGGCGACTGGCGGTTCAGGCTGGGGTCACTGGCCGCGCTGGGCCTCGTCCTCGGCGTCGTCGTGGCGTCGCTGTTCCCGCAATGCCTCTCGGCGCCCTATGCCAGTCTCGATCCGCGCCTCAAGGAACTCTGGCTGGACCACATCGACGAGGCCCAGTCGCTGTTCACGCTGCTTGTCCACGATCCGGCGCGGGTGGCGGCGCGTTATGCGACGCCGCTGGTCGCGATCATCCTGATGGCGCTGCGCTTGCGGCGCGGCGGCTGGCGGCGGCAGGACAGTCTCGTCGCGGCGCTGCTTGGCGTCTCCTTCGTCGTCGGCGCCTGGCAGCTGCGCGGCACCACCTTTTCGATCGCCTTCGCGGTCATCCCGCTGTCGGCCTGGATCGCGAAATGGCGGGCGCGGGCCGAAGCCGGCTCTTCGCCCGGCGTGGCGCTGCGCCTTGCCGCAGTCTGGCTGGTCTCGATCAACCCGGTCTGGACCGGCGTTGCCGCCGCCGCCTCGGTGGCGTTCGAAAAAGGCCCGGCTGTCGCCGACCGCGGCACGACGGACAGGGCTTGCGAGAAGAAGGCCACCTTCGCGCCGCTTGGCGGCATGGCCGGCACCACCGTGCTTGCGATCTCCAATCTCGGCGCGCCCATACTCGTCTATAGCGGCCACAAGGTCTTCGCCGGCCCCTATCATCGCAACGTCGCTGGCAATCTCCTGGCGTTGGACGCCTTTCTCGGCTCGGCCGATGACGCGCGGCGGATCGTCGAGGCGCATCGTGTCGGCCTTGTCGCCATCTGCCCCGGCAATTTCGAGAGCCGGACCCTGACCCAAAAGGCGCCGCAGGGCTTCCTGGCCGGGCTGCTGCGCGGCAGCGTGCCGGACTGGCTCGAGCCGGTCAGCGAGACCAAGGGCAGCCCGATTGAGCTCTATCGCGTAAAGCAAGCGGGCTGACGCAATGTCCAAAAAGTGCGAGCGGCTTTTCGTCCGCACTTGCTTCAACGGAAGCGGCGTCTGAGGAAAAGATCGTTCGATATTCTATTAGATATGACGCATAAACGAATGTTTGGGCTAGACTAGCGTTTTTTGCCCGAAGCTGAACGCCCGCCAGCGACGCCAGCAACTCTTGGGCGAAGGAAAATCGATTTTCCGATACTTTTCCTAAACGCTTTGGTGCCAGTCTGATGAGAAATACCGACATCAGAACAGGGACATGATGCAAACGACGTTTGGCACCGGTCAGCCAGGCAGGGAAAACACGGATCTGGCCTTCACGGATTCGTTGACCGGGCTCGGCAACCATCGTCGCTTCTTCGACAAGGTCGATCGCCTGATCAGCGACCGCGCCGACGACCCCGCACCCTTCACCGTCGGCATCCTCGACCTCGACGGCTTCAAGCCGATCAACGACCTGTTCGGCCACAAGGCCGGCGACGACATCCTGATCCAGGTGGCGATGCGGCTGCGCGCCTCGATGGACGGCTATTCCACCGTCTGCCGCATCGGCGCCGATGAGTTCGCCTATCTCTACCCGATGGTGTTCTCCGAGGAGCAGGCGGCCGAAAAGTCGCGCATGCTGATCGAGATCCTGTCGGCCCCCTATGATGTCGGCGAGCGTACCGCGAGGCTTTCCGCCTCGGTCGGCTGCTCGCTCTTCTATTCCGGCGATGAGACCACCGAGATCCTCGTCAACAAGGCCGAGACCGCGCTCTATCACGCCAAGCGCTCGGGCCGCGGCCGCGTCGTCGTCTACACCCGCGAGATGGAGGAGGCGGCCAAGCGCGTCACCCGCATCGAGCAGGCGCTGCGCCGCGCCGTCTCGGCCGGCGAGGTCGAGCCGCATTTCCAGCCCATCGTCGATTTGAACAGCCGCCGCACCATCGGCTTCGAGACGCTGGCGCGCTGGACCGACCGCGACCTCGGCGTCGTGCCGCCATCCGTCTTCATCCCAATCGCCGAGGAACGCGGCATCATCGGCCCGCTGTCGCAGCTGGTGCTGCGCAAGGCGACGGAAGCGGCGCGCAGCTGGCCGAAGGATCTGTTCCTGTCCTTCAACCTGTCGCCCTCGCAGCTCGTCGACCAGAACACCGGCTTGCATATCCTCGCCATCCTCGACCGCACCGGCTTCGACCCGCGCCGCCTGGAGATCGAGATCACCGAGACCGGCCTGATGAATGATCCGGCCTCGGCCGAGAAGATCGTCGCGGACCTGCGCCGCGTCGGCATCCGCGTCTCGCTCGACGATTTCGGCACCGGCCAGTCGTCGCTCGGCCGCCTGCGCGAGTTCCATTTCGACAAGCTCAAGATCGACCGTGCCTTCGTCTCCTCCATCCTCGACGACCGGCCCTCGGAGCACATCATCCGCGCCATCCTCGCCATGTGCGAGGGGCTCGGCATGGATGTCGTCGCCGAAGGCATCGAGGACGAGGCCCAGGCCGATCGCCTCGTCCAGTTCGGCTGCGCCGGCGGGCAGGGCTATCTGTTCGGCAAGCCGGCCGATGCCGACGCCACGCTCGGCTATCTGCGCGATTCCTATCGCGGCGCGCTGCATGCCAAGGCGATCTGATAAGATAAGGTCTGTTGATATTCAGGTGAGGCCGGTCTGCAAATGGCGGCCTCCTGCGCTTCCGGTGCTCACGTACTTTAAGTACGCTCCGCTCCGGTTCTCGGAAACCACCCAGTTTGGGCGCTTCGCGCCCGTCTTCGACTCCGACTCGGCCTGACCTGAATCTCAACAAACGTTGAGCTGCTTCCGGGAAGACGGAGATGCAGATCTCATTTGTCGGACATAAGCTGCCGAATTCGCCTTTTCGCCCTTGCCCCCCGGCCCTGCGTGGCTAGGATGCGCGCCGGCCAAAGGGAGAAGAAATCATGATGCCATCGGCACGGTTCGCCGACCTCGACGGCGCCTCGGTGCTGATCACCGGCGGCGGCTCCGGCATCGGCGCGGCGCTGACCGAAGGTTTCATGCGCCAGGGCTCCAGGGTCGCCTTCATCGATATCGCCGACAAGCCAAGCACCGCCCTTGCCGACCGGCTGGAGAAGGAGCTCGGCCGCCGGCCGCTCTACCTCAAGGCCGACCTGCGCGACGTCGAGGCGCTGCGCGCCGCCGCGGCGAAGGCGGCTGAGGCGCATGGCGACGTGACGGTGCTGGTCAACAATGCCGCGCTCGACGATCGCCACGCTGTGGAAGACGTCACGGTCGAGTTCTGGGACAACAATCTCGCCGTCAACCTGCGGCCGCATTTCTTCACCGCGCAGGCCGTGGCGCCCGGCATGAAGCGCGCCGGCGGCGGCTCCATCATCAACTTCACCTCCACCTCCTATCTGATCAACCATCCCGATATGCCGGCCTACACAGCGGCCAAGGCAGGCATACTCGGCCTGACAAAGGGCCTCGCCGGCAAGCTTGGGCAAGACCGCATCCGCGTCAACGCGGTGGCGCCGGGCTGGGTGATCACCGAGCGCCAGCGCGAGCTCTGGGTCACTGACGAGGGGCTCGCCGCCCATGTCGCCAAGCAGTGCATCAAGGATGTGATGCAGCCCGACGACATGGTGGGCACGGTTCTGTTCCTGGCGTCGGACGCCTCGCGCATGCTCACCGCCCAAATGCTGATCGTCGACGGAGGCTTCCTGTGAGCGCGGCCCCGGCGGTCGCCGCGCTCGACTGGGGTACGACCAGGCTGCGCGCCTGGCTGCTCGACAACACCGGTAAGGTGCTTGCCGAGCGGCGCGGCGACGACGGGCTGATCACCGCCCGTGAAAAAGGTTTTGCCAACGTGCTGGAAAGCCACCTTGGCGCCATGGGTGCGCCGGACACGCTGCCGGTCATCATCTGTGGCATGGCCGGCTCGCGGCAGGGCTGGATCGAGGCGCCCTATGTCACCGTGCCGGCGCCCATCGGCGCTATCCTGCGCGGCGCCGCCCGCATCGAGGGCTCGCGCCGCGACATCCGCATCGTGCCTGGCCTCGCGCAGCGCCTGGCCGACGCGCCGGATGTCATGCGCGGCGAGGAGACCCAGCTTGCCGGCGCCGGTTTGCCGGCAAAGGGAAGGCATCTCGTCTGCATGCCCGGTACCCATTCAAAATGGGTTTCGGTCGAGGATGGCGCGGTCGCGGGCTTCGGCACCTGGCCGACCGGCGAATTGTTCTCGGTGCTTGCGGGGCATTCGATCCTGAAACATTCGCTGGGCGAGCATCCCGCTCCCGTCGCCGCGGACAGTCCGTTCTTCCGGCAATGGTGCGAGCGAGCCTTGGGCGAGGGTGGCGATATCACCTCGAAGCTGTTCGCCATCCGCGCCGCCGGGCTTCTGCAGGATCTGCAGCCCGCCGAGGCGGCGGCGGCTCTGTCCGGACTGCTGATCGGCGGCGAGATCGCCTCGGCAAGACGCCGCTATGGCGCCAGCGAAGCGCCGGTCGTGCTGGTCGCCTCGGGCACGCTGGCCACGCTCTACGGTTCCGCCCTGGGTTTTGCCGGACTTGCCTTCCGCACCGTGGACGCCGATGAAGCGGTGCGCGCCGGCCTCGTCGAGGCCGCGCGCGAGAACGGCATGATTGGAGGCGCTTCATGAGCCAGACCGCACCCTTCCCCAAACTCAAGCGCGGCCTAGTCGCCATCCTGCGCGGCCTGAAGCCCTCCGAGGCCGTGGCGATCGGCAAGGCGATCCACGACGCCGGCATCGAGGCCATCGAAGTGCCGCTCAACTCGCCGGAGCCGTTCGTCTCCATCGCCGACCTGGTCAAGGCGCTGCCGCAAAGCGCGCTGATCGGCGCCGGCACGGTGCTGACGGCGGAGGACGTCGACGCCTTGCACAAGGCTGGCGGCAGGCTGTTGGTCAGTCCGAACATCGATGCCGAGGTCATGGGCCGCGCCATGCATCACGGCATGGTGACGATGCCCGGCGTGTTCACGCCCACCGAAGCCTTCCAGGCGATCCGGTTAGGGGCCTCGGCGCTGAAATTCTTCCCGGCAAGCGTGCTTGGATCGAGCGGCATCGCGGCGATCCGCGCCGTGCTGCCGCCCGCAACCCTGATCGGCGCCGTGGGCGGCGTCTCGGACAAGGACTTTGCCGGCTACAAGGCGGCCGGCGTCAGCGTCTTCGGCCTGGGGTCCAGCCTCTACAAGCCGGGCGCGACGGTCGAGGACGTGGCGCGGCGCGCCAGCGCCGCGGTCGCCGCCTGGGATGAAGCTTTCGGAGGATGACGATGGACGGCGTTTCGGTTTTTTCCGACCACATCTGCGAACTCGGCGAAGGCCCGAGCTACGATCCCGCCACCGACACGCTGTTCTGGTTCGACATCGTCAACGGCAAGCTTCTGGAAAAGCCGCTCGCCGGGGCGCTGAAGGTGCATGACCTCGGCGTCATGGCCAGCGCCATCGCCGTCATCGACGCCGACCGCCAGCTCATCGCCACCGATATCGGCCTTCAGGTCCGGGACGTGAAAACCGGCAGGCTGACGCTGCACACGCCGATCGAGGCCGACAATCCGGTCACGCGCTCCAACGATTCCCGCGTCCACCCCTGCGGCGCGCTGTGGACCGGCACGATGGGCAAGGGCGAGGAGAAGGGCGCGGGCTCGATCTACTGGTTCTTCAAGGGCGAATTGCGCCGGCTGTTTTCCGGCATCACCGTCTCGAACTCGATCTGTTTTTCGGAGGACGGCACGATCGCCTACTACACCGACACCGCGACCGGACTTCTGATGCGCGTCGCCTGCGATCCGGCGACCGGCCTGCCCGCCGGCGAAGTGAAAGTGTTCGTCGATCATCGCGCCTCGAAAGGTTATATCGACGGTTCGGTCGTCGACCGCGACGGGGTTCTGTGGAACGCCGTCTGGGGCGGCAAGGCGGTGAAGGCCTATGCGCCGGATGGCACGCTGCTGCGCGAGATCGCCATGCCGGTGACGCAACCGTCCTGCCCGGCTTTCGTCGGCGCCAAGGGCGACCGCCTGGCCGTGACCTCGGCCTGGAGCGGCAAGGACGAAAAACAGCGCGCGCTCGATCCGCAGGCCGGCATGACCTTCCTGCTCGATATCCCGGTCAACGGCCGCTTCGAGCCGCGCGTGCTGATCGCATAAGGCAGTTCAGCACTATCAGGCAATCGCCTCAGTCCGGTCGGTTTCCCGCAAGCCGGCCGCTGCGGTCGTGCGATGGTAGCCCTGATTTCGACCGGAGCATTCAATGCCGCAGCCGACGCTGATCCTTGTCTACGAGCCGGAAAAGGCCTGTCTCGACCGCCTGTCCGCCGACGGATACCCGGCGGATCGTGCCCTGGAAATTTCGTCCTATCTGGCGCAGTCGACCGACCTTGCGCCCGAATTCAACCTGCTCGCCGCCGCCTGCGAGAAGCGCGGTCTCGCTTTCAAGCCTGTCGAGCTCGACGACGCGGCGCCCGTTCTGGCGAAGGCCGATCCCGCAACAACGCTGGTCTGGACGCTGACCGACGGCATTGCCTATTTCCGCGGCGGCGCTTCGCCGGCGCTGGCGCGGCTGAACGGGCTGCGCACCATCGGCGCCGACGATTCGCTTTTCGCGCTCTGCCAGGACAAATTGCGCTCCGGCGCCGTGCTCGGCGCGCTCGGCCTGCCAGTGCCGCAGGCGGGCTTCGCGCGCAACGGCGAGTGGCTGGTCGAGCCGCCGGCCTCGCCCAAGGGCTGGTTCGTCAAGCCCAACCGGCTCGGCGCCAAGATCGGCATCTGGCCGGATTCGCGCATCGCCGATCTCGGCCACGCGCTTGAGCTTAGCCGGCGTGTCTTTGCCCATTATCGCGACGGTGTCGTCGTCCAGCCCTATGTCGCCGGCCGCAACGTGCGCGCAAGCTTCCTTGGCCTCCAGCCGGAGACCGGCATCGAAGCGCTTGGCATCTTCTTCGTCGATTCCGGCGGCGATTTCCAGACCATGGCCGACTCAATGGCGCTTTATGGCGAGACCGGCCGGGCCGCGAAGGATGCGGGCACCTATGCCGAGCCGGAGCTGGAGGCTGTCGGCGCCAGCCAGCCGGAGGCGGATCGGAAAATCCGCGCCATCGCGCGGAAACTGATAAGCGGTCTCGGCCTGAGGGACGTGTTTTCCGTCGATTTCCGCGTCGAGGCCGACGACACCGTCCATCTCATCGAGTTCGAGGTATGTCCCGGCCTGCCCTGCTTCGATTTCCGCGACTATTGCCGCAGGCAGTGGGGGATGAGCCTTGCCGATGCGATGGCGCAGACGGCAGCTAACAGGCTGACGTCGCGGCGTTCATGATTGGCTGAGGCCGGGCACTTCGTCATTCTAGGGCGTAGCAAGGAGCGAAGCGACGCGCGCAGACCCTGGAATCCATGCCATTACCTCGGCCGTGGAGTGCAGCGGAGCAGAATTTCTGGACCGCGGCGGCGCGTTGAAGTCACGGAATGGATCCTCGGGTCTTCGCCGCGTCGCTTCGCTCCTTGCTCCGCCCGTGGATGACGACGAGATGGGCGGCCGATCTCCAACATACGCCGGCGCAGACGACCTAAACGCCCTCGACCAGCACGATCTCGCCCTCGGCCACTTTCTGGCGGATGGCGGCGGCGCGCTGGTATTCCGGCGAGTGGTAGCAGTCATGCGCCGTCGCCAGCGAGTCGAACTCAATGATGACATTGCGGGCGCGGCCCGGCCCCTCGGCCCTTTCATGCTCGCCGCCGCGCGCCAGGAATTTCGCGCCGAAGCGGTCGAAGGCGAGCTTGGCCGCGGCGACATAATCCTTGTATCCCTCGGCGTCGCGCACATCGACGCGAGCGATCCAATATCCCTTGGGCATGCGTTTCTCCTGTTTGTTTTCGCGAACGAGGACCGGTCCTTAGGCCGACTGCATTTCGGTGAGGATCACCTCGGCCGCGGCACGCCGATCCGGCGCCTTGACGATCGGCCGGCCGACGACGAGGTGGCTGGAGCCGTTGCGGATCGCTTGCGCGGGCGTCACCACGCGTTTCTGGTCGCCGTGGTCGCTGCCCGACGGGCGGATGCCGGGCGTCACAACCGCGAGGTCGGGTCCGACGATCCGGCGCACCGCTTGAGCCTCCTCGGCCGAGCAAACGATGCCGCCCATACCGGCATGCAGCGCCTGTTCGGAGCGCCTGAGCACCAGCGTGTGCGGGTCGTATTCATAGCCGGCGTCGATCACGTCCTGCTCGTCCATCGAGGTCAGCACCGTCACCCCGAGCAGGCAGAGATCGCTGCCCTTGGCCGCCTCGACGGCCGCTCTCATGGTTTTGGGATACGCATGCAGCGTCAGCATCGAAACACCCATCTTGACGATGTTCTCGACGCCCTTGGCCACCGTGTTGTCGATGTCGAGCAGCTTCATGTCGAGGAACACTTTCGTGCCGCCGCTGGCGAGCTCCCGCGCGAAGTCCAGCCCGCCGGCAAAGGCGAGCTGGTAGCCGATCTTGTAGAAGGAAACGGTGCCTTCGAGCTCACGCACCGCCTTCTCGGCCTCGCTCAGCGTCGGCAAGTCCAGCCCGACGATCAGCCGCTCCCGCATGCTGTCGGCCTCGGCGAAATGCATCATGCCTCGATCCGGGTGGACAGCATGCGCGAGGTTTCCATCAGTGTACGGCATAGGCGCTCCATCGATTGGTGTAGTCTGGCGTCCCTGAATTGTCCGTCCTCGGCGAACGCCGCGTCGGCCTCGGAGACCGAGCATTCCGGCGTGATCACCTCCATCTGGCAGCGCACCAGCACCGCGCGCAGATGATTGATGCAGCGTATGCCGGCGAACTTGCCCTCGGACGACGAGCAAAGCCCCACCGGCTTGCCAGCCAGGGGCCTGAACGTACGGCTGCCCTCGCGCCGTATCCGGCTCACCCAGTCGATCGCGTTCTTGAGCAGGGGCGGGATCGAGCCGTTATATTCGGGCGTCGCGATCAGCAGCCCGTCATGCGCCGCAATCTGACGCCCGAGTCTGAGCGCGTTCTCGGGGATGCCTTTTTCCTTTTCGAGGTCCTCGTCCATGATCGGCAGCGGATAGTCGCCGAGCGAGATGCGCGTCACCTCCGCGCCCTGCATGGCCAGTTCCTTCTGCGCCACATCGGCCGTCCGGCCGCTATAGGCGCCGGTCCGGACCGAGCCGGCGAAGACCAGGATTCGTGGGATCACTGCCATTGGCCTGCTTCGCTAAGGGAGTAGGGGAGTAAGGGAATAGGGCAGTAGGGATAGTGCGGAAGCTGAACGTTCATTCCCCTATTCCCCTACTGCCTTACTCCCCTACTCCCTTATCCCTAATGCGCCGCGCGGCGATAGATCCAAAGCTGAGTCGGCGGGATGTTGCGGAAGATGAAATCGAAATGCTCGACCGTGTAGTCGCCTCGGCCGGCCGGGATCGGCGACAGCGGGCCGTAGGTCAGCTGCACGATTGGCCGTCCGGCAGGAATGCGGTCGAGCAGGCTCTCGATATAGCCGATGCGCTGGGCGACCGGGAAATTGAGGAGCGGCACGCCGGAGACGACCGAATCGAACACCATGTCGCGGTTGTCGCCGAGCGTCGCGTTAAGATTGAAGGCGTCGCCCTCGATCACGTTGACGCCGGGATAGAGCCCGCGCAGATGGCGCACGAAGTCGGTCGAATATTCGACCGCGTAGAGGTTTTCCGGCTTCACGCCCTGGGCGAGGATGGCGCGGGTGATGACGCCGGTGCCGGGCCCGACCTCGAGCACCGGCAGGCCCGATCTCGGATTGACGATCGAGGCCATCTTGCGGGCGGTGATGGAACTGGTCGGAACGATCGAGCCGACCGTTTTCGGCTTGTCGATCCAGCCTTTGAAGAACTTCAGCTCGTCGTCGAATTTTTCCGCCAGCGCTTTGCGCAACCCGGGACTACGTGCCATCAGAGCTCTCCTCAATGCTCGCCCCCGAACCGCTACTTAGCAGGTGGGTGGGACAAGGCAAGGCGTCAAGCTGGCATAAGATGTTGATGACGCTTGGGAAGCGGATCGCCGCTTCCGATGCCGTTCGCAATGTGGGCCGTGACGATCAGTTTTCGCCGAACGACTCGAAAAAATCCTTCATGCGGGCGAAAAAGCCGCTCGACTGGGGCGAATTGTCCTTCGAGGAGAGCTGCTCGAACTCTTCCAGCAATTCGCGCTGACGGCGCGTCAGGTTCTGCGGCGTCTCGACCGCCGTCTGGATGTAGAGGTCGCCGACATTAGGCTGACGCAGCACCGGCATGCCCTTGCCTTTCAAGCGGAATTGGCGGCCGTTCTGCGTGCCTTCCGGCACCTTCACCTTGGTCTGCGTGCCGTCCAGCGTGGTGACCTCGAAGGAGCCGCCAAGGGCGGCCGTCGTCATCGAGATCGGCACCTTGCAATAGAGATCGGCGCCGTCGCGCTGGAAGAATTCGTGCGGCTTCACCGCCAGGAAGATGTAGAGGTCGCCGGACGGTCCGCCGCGCAGGCCCGCCTCGCCCTCATTGGCAAGCCGGATGCGGGTGCCGTCCTCGATGCCGGCCGGGATGTTGACCGACAGCGAGCGCTCCTCGGTGACGCGGCCCTGTCCAGCGCATTTCGGGCAGGGATCCTTGATCGTCTGGCCGCGGCCCTGGCATTGCGGGCAGGTGCGCTCGATCGAGAAGAAGCCTTGCGTGGCGCGCACCTTGCCGTGGCCGTGGCACATCGAGCAGGTCACCGGCTGGGTGCCGGGCTTGGCGCCGCTGCCGGAGCATTCCGAGCAGGAAATGGAAGCCGGCACGTGGATCTGGGCGGTCTTGCCGGAAAAGGCCTCTTCCAGCGTGATTTCCATATTGTAGCGCAGGTCGGCGCCGCGTTCGCGGCCGCCCGACGAGCGGCGCTGGCGGCCGCCCATCATGTCGCCGAAAATATCCTCGAAGATGTCGGCGAATCCGCCGGCGCCGAAGCCGTGCGCGGCGCCGTTCATGCCGCCCTCAAAGGCGGCGTGGCCGAAGCGGTCATAGGCGGCGCGCTTCTGCGGGTCCTTCAGCGTCTCGTAGGCTTCGTTGATTTCTTTGAACTTGTGCTCGCAGGCATGGTCGCCGGGGTTGCGGTCGGGGTGGAACTGCATGGCGAGCTTGCGAAAAGCGCTCTTGAGCTCCTTGTCGTCGGCGCCTTTTTGCACGCCCAGCGTTTCGTAGAAATCAGCTTTCATTTTTTCCCGCTGTCCGGATGCTCAATGTCTTCAAGCATTGTTGGCGACGTTTGCCGGCATGGCCTTGGATTTAGGAGCGATGTTTCCCGGATGCTAGTGCCAAGCCAGAGTCGCTCCGGGTTTTTCCGTCACTTTTTCGATTGGGGTTGCAAAAAAGCCCGGCTTTGCGCCGGGCTTTTGCACTTATTCGCCGTCAGCCGGCTCAGGCCGACTTCTTCTTGTCGTCGTCTTCGTTGATTTCCTCGAAGTCGGCGTCGACCACGTCCGGATCTTTGGCGGCATCCGCCTTGGCGTCGGCTTCGGCCGCTTCCTTCTGCGAGGCCTCGTACATGGCCTGGCCGAGCTTCATCGACACTTCGGCCAGCGACTGCGACTTGGCCTCGATATCGGCCGGATCGTCGCCTTCGGCGGCGGTCTTCAGCGCGGCGATGGCGTCGGAGATCGCGGTGCGGTCGGCATCCGAGACCTTGTCGCCATAATCCTTCAGCGACTTCTCGGACGAGTGCACCAGCGCCTCGGCCTGGTTGCGGGCCTCGACGAGGGCGCGGCGCTTCTTGTCGGCGTCGGCATTGGCCTCGGCGTCCTTCACCATCTTCTCGATGTCGGCGTCGGACAGACCGCCCGATGCCTGGATGCGGATCTGGTGCTCCTTGCCGGTGCCCTTGTCCTTGGCCGAGACGTTGACGATGCCGTTGGCGTCGATGTCGAAGGTGACCTCGATCTGCGGCACGCCGCGCGGCGCCGGCGGGATGCCGACCAGGTCGAACTGGCCGAGCAGCTTGTTGTCCGCCGCCATTTCGCGCTCGCCCTGGAAGACGCGGATCGTCACCGCCGACTGCGAATCCTCGGCGGTCGAGAAGGTCTGGCTCTTCTTGGTCGGGATCGTCGTGTTGCGCTCGATCAGCCGGGTGAACACGCCACCCAGCGTCTCGATGCCCAGCGACAGCGGCGTCACGTCGAGCAAGAGCACGTCCTTGACGTCGCCCTGCAGCACGCCGGCCTGGATGGCGGCGCCGAGCGCGACGACCTCATCCGGGTTGACGCCCTTGTGCGGCTCCTTGCCGAAGAACTGCTTCACGATCTCCTGGATCTTGGGCATACGGGTCATGCCGCCGACCAGAACCACTTCGTCGATCTCGGCAGCCTTCAGGCCGGCATCCTTGAGCGCCGCCTTGCAGGGCTCGATCGTGCGCTGCACGAGGTCGTCGACCAGCTGCTCGAACTTCGCCCGGGTGAGCTTCATCGTCAGGTGCTTGGGCCCGGTGGCGTCGGCGGTGATGAAGGGCAGGTTGATCTCGGTCTGCGTCGTCGACGACAGCTCGATCTTGGCCTTCTCGGCCGCTTCCTTCAGGCGTTGCAACGCGAGCTTGTCGGCCTTGAGGTCGATGCCCTGTTCCTTCTTGAACTCGGCCGCCAGATATTCGACGAGCCGCATGTCGAAGTCCTCGCCGCCGAGGAAGGTGTCGCCATTGGTCGACTTCACCTCGAAGACGCCGTCGCCGATCTCGAGCACGGAAATATCGAAGGTGCCGCCGCCGAGATCATAGACGGCGATGGTCTTGCCGTCCTTCTTTTCCAGGCCGTAGGCAAGCGCTGCGGCCGTCGGCTCGTTGATGATGCGCAGCACCTCGAGGCCGGCGATCCTGCCGGCGTCCTTGGTCGCCTGGCGCTGGGCGTCGTTGAAATAGGCCGGAACGGTGATGACCGCCTTCTCGACCTTCTCGCCGAGATAGGCTTCCGCCGTCTCTTTCATCTTCTGCAGGATCATGGCCGAGATCTGGCTGGGCGACTGCTTCTTGCCGCCGGCCTCGACCCAGGCGTCGCCATTGTCGCCCTTGACGATCTTGTAGGGGACAAGCTTCTTGTCCTTCTCCGTCACCGGATCGTCATAGCGGCGGCCGATCAGGCGCTTGACCGCGAAGATGGTGTTTTCAGGATTGGTGACCGCCTGGCGCTTGGCCGGCTGGCCGACGAGGCGTTCGCCGTCATTGGAGATGGCGACGATGGAAGGCGTCGTGCGCGCGCCTTCAGCATTCTCGATCACCTTGGGGTCCTTGCCATCCATGATGGCAATGCAGGAATTGGTGGTGCCGAGATCGATACCGATAACTTTTGCCATTGTTCTAGTCTCTCCTCTAAGCAGGCTCTCAGGACCCTTCAAAAGGCGTTCCGACGAAAGCCCCTGTTCACAAGAAATCCCGCCCCGGTCCCCGCTTTTCGGGGCCGGACGGCTTGGCGCGTATATAAGAACAGCCGACACGGGGCGCAAGCATTCTGCGCAAGCTGTCCATTGTCTCGACAGCGGCAACGGGGCGACCCGCCGCGATTTGCGGCAGAATCGGCGGGAGATCGCACTACCCTGTTGTTCCGAATAGCTTTTTTGGAATCGATGCCGCTGGCGCCGCACAGGTCGGGCATTTGGCGGGGGCAAGGCATCCCTTGGCGGGCGTGACTTTCGGTCGCGAAAGGGACGGAAAATCAGCCTGCCGCCAGTATTTGGAATCGGGCGGCAGGCCCTCGGCGCCCGGAGTGACACAGGTGAAGGTCGCCGTCAGCTCGCCCTTGTTCACCATCTGCAGCCGTCGCGCAAACCGTCAGCGCGTAGCTGCGAACGCTTCTGCGCACAGCGCCTGCAATTTCGCGAAGATCTGCCTGCCGCCGGTGATCACCTGCGTGCCCTGGTCGAGCACCGTCTTCGGATCCGCTCTGAGCACCATGCCGCCGGCCTCTTCGACCAACAGCATGCCGGCCAGACAGTCCCAGGCGTTCATGTGCTCCTCGACATAGCCGAGCAGCCGGCCGGACGCCGCATAGGCAAGCATCAGCGCTCCGGAAGCATTGCGATAGAAGACGCCGCCCTCCGCCATGATCAGGCTGATGAGCACCGCGACATGCTCTGTCGCCGTCCGGTTCGAAAGCCCGGTGCCGACGGAACCTTCGGAAAGCGACGCGGCATTGCTGGCCTTGATCGGCTTGCCGTTGATGAAGGCGCCGCCGCCCAGGCGGCCGTAGAACGTCTCGTCGATCGAAGGCTCATGGATGACGCCGACCACCGTCTCGCCGTCCTTGGCGCAGGCGATCACCACGCACCAGGCGGGAATGCCGCGCACGAAATTGGCGGTGCCGTCGATCGGGTCGATCACCCAGACATGGCCGGTCGTTCCGGTCACCGCCGCGTGCTCCTCGCCGACGATGCCGTCTTGCGGATAGGCCTCGGCGATCGCCGTGCGGATGAACAGCTCGACCTCGCGGTCGGCCTCTGAGACCAGATCCTGATGGCCCTTGCTCTCGACGGCCAGATTGTCGAGGTCGCGGAAATATTTCAGCCCCAACTCGCCGGCGCGGCGCGCCAGGTCGATGGCAAAATGCATGCGGTCGTCGAGATCTTTGGTCACGGGGAACTCTTGGCTGAGAGGGACATCTGCGCGCCCTTAACAGACCAATATGTCAGGCAAAAGTGACTGCGCGATCAGGCCGCCTCCGACATCGATTTGTGCACGTCGGCGAGAATCTCGTAGGAGCGCACGCGCGCCGCGTGATCGAAGATCTGCGCCGTCACCATCAATTCGTCGGCGCCGGTGCGGCGGATGAAGGCGTCGATGCCCTGGCGCACGGTCTCCGGCGATCCGACGACGGCGCAGGACAGCGCCTGGGCAAGCATGGTTTTCGCCATCGGGTCGAGATCGCGGTCGTAGTTCTCGACCGGCGGCGGCAACTGCCCGGGCCGGCCGCTGCGCAGGTTGACGAAGGCCTGCTGCAGCGAGCTGAACAGCAGCTTCGCCTCGGCATCCGTCGGCGCGGCAGAGACATTGAGGCCGAGCATGACGTAGGGCTTGTCCAACTGCGCCGATGGCTGGAAGCGCGTCCGGTAAACCTCCAGCGCATGGTCGAGCTCGGCCGGCGCGAAATGCGAGGCGAAGGCGTAGGGCAGGCCAAGAAGTGCTGCGAGCTGCGCGCCGTAGAGGCTGGAGCCGAGGATCCAGACCGGCACGGTCTGGCCTTCGCCGGGCACGGCGCGGATGCGCTCGCCTTCCTCGGCCGGCTGGAAATAGCCCATCAGCTCGACCACGTCCTGTGGGAAATTGTCGGCGGACTCCAGATTGCGCCGCAGGGCGCGGGCGGTCAGCATGTCGGTGCCCGGCGCGCGGCCGAGGCCAAGGTCGATGCGGCCGGGAAAAAGCGCGGCCAGCGTGCCGAACTGCTCGGCGATCACCAGCGGCGCATGGTTGGGCAGCATGATGCCGCCGGCGCCGACGCGGATCGTCTTGGTGCCGCCGGCGACATACGCGATCACGACGGATGTCGCGGCGCTTGCGATGCCCGGCATGTTGTGATGCTCGGCCAGCCAGTAGCGCTTGTAGCCCAGGCGCTCGGCATGGCGGGCAAGGTCGAGCGAATTGGCGAGCGACCGCGAGGCGGTGCTGCCTTGCGTGATCGGCGACAGGTCGAGAACCGAAAGGTCCGTCATTGGTCAGGTCTCCACGATGCGTTTTTCCTTGAGCCTCGCCTCGAAGGCGGCGCGGTCGGGAATGACGATGGCGAGCTGGTTCTCCAGCACGTCGGCGAGCTCCGCGGCCGTCGCGATCTCGCGCTGCTCGCTGCGGCCGCCGGCATGATGCGTCGACAGCCGGTTGGTGCGCAGCGCATAGCGCCGGTCGGGCAGGGCCAGCGCGGCGACAAGCGTCGACAGGAAATGCGAGCTCGGATGCGTCGACAGGAAATGGCTGGCGACCCGGTAGTCGACCTCATAGGCCTGGCTTAGGTCGAAGCGGTAGAGCGTGCGCCATTCCTCGCCGATATCGGCCTGCAGGCGGAATTGTCCGCCGGTCTCGACGAGGCGGAAGGTTTCGTGCGGCGTCTTTTGCCCCAGCCCGGCTTCCAAAAGCAGCGGCGCCGTCAGGGTCAGGCCGCCGAAGCCGACATCGGCGATGTAAGTGCGGCCGCCAAGCTCGATGCGCAGCAGCATATGGCTGCGCGCCGTGACGGCGTCCTCCGGCTGACCCCAGAGCACGCGGGCGGCAAGTCCGCCGACGGTGAAGCCCAGCGCGTCAAGCGCGTGCATGAAGATCAGATTGTGCTCGAAGCAATAGCCGCCGCGACCCTGGCCAAAAATCTTGTGCTGCAGCGAAGCGAGGTCGAGGCCGACGGAAACGCCCATCAAGGCGTCGATGTTCTCGAACGGGATCGCCCGCGGATGTGCTGCGTGCAGCGCCTGCAGCGTGGCCAGCGAAGCGTCAGCCGGTCCGCCGTAGCCGATGCGGGCAAAATAGCCATCGAGATCGAAGTCGCTCATTAAGGACAGGTCCGGCTTGACCGGTCCGATATAGGCACTGGCCGGCGGCGCCGCAAACAATGGGCGAGGTTTGAGATTGGGCCAGCGTTTCAGGATTTGTGATTGTTCTCGGCGGGCTCTTCCTCGATGGCCATGGACTGCTGCGCGGCCAGGAAATTGCCGACCGGGCTCAGGCTTTCGAAATGGTCGCAGAACACCTTGATGACGACCAGCAGAGGCACCGCCATCAGCGCGCCGACGAAACCCCACAGCCATGACCAGAAGGCAATGGCGATGAAGATCGCCACGGCGTTGATCTCGAGGCGCCGCCCGACCACCATCGGTGTAACGAACTGCCCTTCGACCACGTCGCACAAAAGCACGAAGGCCGGCGCGAGCAGCGCATAGGCGATCGTGTCGAAGCTGATCAGCGCGATGACGGCGACGAGCAGGATGGTCATCAGCGCGCCGACATAGGGCAGGAAATTGAGCAGGGCCGCTGTCGCGCCCCAGACCAGGGGATTGGGCATGCCGAGCCCCCAGAGACCCAGCCCGATAACTGTGCCGAGACCCACATTGATGATGGAGACCGTAAGCAGGTAGTGCGAAATCTCGCGCTCGACGTCGTAGACGACGCGCAGTGCCCGCTTCTTCTGGGTCATGCTGGTGAAGGACTGAACGATCTTCTCGTAGAACAGCGTGCCGGAGGCGAGAAGGAACAGCGACAGCACGAAGACGATGGTGATCGCGGTGCCTGCTTCCACGATGTTGCTGGCGGCGGAGGACAGCATGCCGGACGGCGCCACCGCGACCCGCTGCAGGCCGGGCTCCTGCGAGGTCTCGGTCAGCGTTTCCAGCTGATGCGCGAGGCCCATCATTCGTTCGAGCGGCCGCTTGAACGGCGCCAGCCGCTCGGTCAGCTGCTGGCCGATCGAATAGGAGTTGTTGATGAGGTCGATGACCGGGCCGCTGAGCAGATAGCCGGCGCTGGCGAAAACGAAGATGGAGAAAAGCACCAGCAGCGTCGCCGACACCACTTCCGGAATCCCGTGCTTTCTCAGAAAACGCACGATCGGCGTCAGCGTCAGCGCCAGCAGGAAGGCAAGCATCACCGGCATGAAGAAGGCGCGGGCGAAGTATAGCGCCGCCGCGACCATCAGAATGAAGATCCCGATCACCAGCGACCGCATCAGGCGTATGTCCGCCCTGGCATCGGCACGCGGGTCAGGGCTTTCGGCAGCGCTTGCGCCCGAAGCGATCTGTTCGGCTTTCATCGGTTCCCTTGCAAGCCGCCAGCCGACAATGCATGGCGGCGGGCCTGCGCTCGAAACGCGGGAGTTCCGGGCAAGGTTCCAAGAGCCGGCCTTCCCGGCATCCGAAGGCCGGTTTCGAGCGGCCGCTCGTCAGGCAGCCGGCGCTGGCGCCGCCTTGGCCGTCTCCTTGCGCACGAGCGGCGCCACCCTCGTGCCGTAGAGCTCGATCGCCTTCATGATCTTGGCGTGCGGCATGGTGCCGATCGCCATCTGCAGAAGGAAGCGGTCGTTGTTGAAGATCCTGTGCTGGGCGACGATCTTTTCAGCCACCTGCTCGGGGTTACCCACGAAGAGGGCCCCATTGGGACCCCGCGCCTGGTCGAAATGCGCGCGCGAGGTCGGGCCCCAACCGCGCTCGCGGCCGATGCGGTTCATCACCTCGGCCTGTGGCCCGTAGAAATCGTCGGCCGCCTGCTCGGTCGTCTCCGCAATGAAGCCGTGCACGTTGATGCTGGTGGCGAGGCTGGTCGGGTCGGTGCCCGCCCGGCGCGCCGCCTCGCGATAGATATCGAACAGCGGCGCGAACCGCGCCGGTTCGCCGCCGATGATGGCTAAAGCCAGCGGCAGGCCGAGCACGCCGGCGCGGGCGGCGGATTGCGGCGTGCCGCCGATGGCGATCCAGATCGGCAGCTTTTCCTGGAACGGACGCGGGTAGACGCCGCGGCCGTTGATCGGCGCGCGCAGCTTGCCCTGCCACGTCACCTTCACCTGGTCGCGGATGGCGAGCAACAGGTCGAGCTTCTCGGCGAAAAGCTCGTCATAGTCTTCCAAATTGTAGCCGAACAGGGGGAAGGATTCGATGAAGGAGCCGCGCCCCGCCATGATCTCGGCGCGGCCGTTGGACAGAAGGTCGAGCGTCGCGAATTGCTGGAAGTCGCGCACCGGATCGTCGGAGGAGAGCACCGTGACCGCGCTGGTAAGCCGGATCTTCTTCGTGCGCTCGGCCGCCGCGGCAAGCGCCACGGCCGGCGCGGAGGCGGCATAGTCGGGGCGGTGATGCTCGCCGAGCCCGAACACGTCGAGGCCGACCTGGTCGGCCAGCTCGATTTCCTCGATCAGGTTGCGCAGCCGCTCATGCGGGCCGATGGCGCCGGGACCCGGTTCCGGGCTGACATCGGCGAAAGTGTAGAGACCGAGTTCCATCTGATTGGATCCTGAGGTGTTCAAGTGGATTTTGTGTGTCGGCGCTAGAGGTAGCGGGCTGTCGTGCCGCTCGCCAGTGGTGCGATCTGTGAACAGTGCATCGCATGGTGCCGGGCCGTATCCCTGCGGCAACAAGCCCGGTTTTTTCATGGCTGGCATACCGTTTTGGCGCTTGAACTCGCCGCTTTCACGCGTATGTAAGCGTCGCGAATAGACTGCAGGGAAGTACACTTGGCTATCTACAGGGAAAAAGACATTTTCGAGCGGCGCAATGCCGCGAACGAGGCAAAGAAGGCGCTGCTCGCGCGCTTCAAGGCAAAGCCGGCGGCGGATGATCCCGCTGTGCTGGCGCGCCAGGCCGAACGCAAGGCGATCCTCGAGGCCCGCGCCATCCGCGAAGCGGAGAAGGCAAGGCTGAAGCAGGAAAAGCTGGCGCGCGAAGCGGCCGAGAAGGCCGAACGCGAAGCCGCCGCAGAAGCGGCGCGTATCGCCGCCGAAGAGGCTGCTGCCGCCGAGGCTAAAATCCGCGAGGCCGAGGAAGCAGAGCGCATCGCGCTCGAGCTCGCCGACGAGGCCGCGCGCAAGGCCAAGCGTGACGCACGCTACGCCGCCCGCAAGGCGCGCGTCGGCAGGACGCCTCCGGGCTTCTCCGCCCGCTAGAGCAATTCCAGGAAAAGTGCGTAGCGGTTTTCCGTCCGGAATTGCGCAAGAACCAAAAGCCTAGGACGGGTCGGCGATTCTGTGAATCGCTGAACCGCTCTAAGTTCGGGTTCGAATAGGAAATATTCAGGGTCGCCAAAAGCGGCCCTGAACGCGTTTGTGCTCCCGGCTGACGGGCCTCTCAGGCAACCAGCTTCAGCCCGACGATGCCGCAGACGATCAGGCCGATGCAGGCCAGCCGGACGACTGTCGCAGGTTCGCCGAGCAGCCAGATGCCGAGCAGCGCCGTGCCGACGGTGCCGATGCCGGTCCATACGGCATAGGCCGTGCCGACAGGCAGCTCCTTCAGCGCCAGGCCGAGCAGGCCGAGGCTGACGATCATCGAGGCGATGGTGAGAAGGGTCGGCAGCGGCCTGGAGAAGCCGTCGGTGTATTTGAGGCCGATCGCCCAGCCGATCTCGAACAGGCCGGCGAAGAAAAGAAAGATCCAGGACATCGAAAACGCTCCGTCATTCCAGCATCGCCTGAGATGCTTGCTGGCGGGTCGTGCCGGCCGGCTTTTCGGGGAATCGAGGTCGTCCTCGCCCCTTGATATGGGAGTGCCTTGTCTCTCGATCAACAAAACACCGGCAGCATTGTCATGCCGCCGGTTCAGATTCTGCAGAGAGCCGGATAGACCAAATTCGGCCGCTTACTTTTCCTTGATGCGCATCGCCTTGACCGGCGGCGCCTTCGGAGCCGGGGCCGCGGCGGGCTTCTTGGCGTCCTTCTTCGGCTTGCGGGCTTCCTTGCCCGCCTTCATCGCACCTTTAGCCATGATTCGCTCCTCCGATTGTGGACGCGCAAGTGAAACAAGAGAAATGCCGGACCGCAAGAGGCGGCGCCGCGCTTGCGAAGCCGTGCGGCCGGATGTCAACCGATTTTCCCTGCGCCGCGCTCCTTCGAGGAGCGCTTCAGCCGGCTTGAACCTCGGCCTGGCTGGCGCATTGTCTGTGGAGCTGTGGCGTGCGGCCCGCTAAGCTCGATGCATCGCAGAGAGGTCAAAAGCCAATGGCAGGGCATGCCGGCTCGAAAAGGGTCATCTACGCCGCGCTCGCCGGCAACCTGGCGATCGCGGCGACCAAATTCGCGGCCGCGTTCTTCACCGGTTCGTCAGCCATGTTGTCGGAAGGCGTGCATTCGCTGGTCGACACGGGTAACGGCACGCTGCTCCTCTACGGCATGCGTCGCGCCGCGCGGCCGCCCGACCGCACGCATCCGCTCGGCTATGGGCGCGAGCTCTATTTCTGGAGTTTCATCGTCGCGCTTCTGGTGTTCGCGCTCGGTTCCGGCATTTCCTTCTATGAGGGCATCATCCACATCATGGCGCCCGAACCTGTCGTCAACGCCAGGGTCAATTACATCGTGCTCGGGCTGTCCTTCCTGTTCGAGGGCAGCTCATGGCTGGTGGCGCTGAGGGAGTTCCGCCAGCAGAAGGGCAGGCAGGGCTGGTTGCAGGCGGTGCAGTCGAGCAAGGATCCGAGCGTCTACACGGTGCTGTTCGAGGACAGCGCCGCATTGCTCGGCCTCATCGTCGCCTTCGCCGGCATCCTCTCCGCGCAACTTCTGGAAATGCCCGAGCTGGACGGTGTCGGCTCGATCGGCATCGCCATCATCCTCGGCGCCACGGCGATCTTCCTGGCGCGCGAGAGCAAGGGCCTGCTGCTGGGCGAGCCCGCTTCACCCGAAGTGCAGAAGAAGGTGCTGGCGATCGTACAGGACGACCCGGCCGTCCAGCGGGCCAACGGCATATTGAGCGTCCACGTCGGTCCGGAGGAAATCGTCGCGGGCTTGAGCATCGAATTCGAGGATCATCTCACCGCGCCCGAGATCGAAGCCTGCGTCGAGCGCCTGGAGGCAAGGCTGAAGAAAGAGATGCCGCAAATATCGAGGCTCTTCGTCAAGCCGCAGGCAACTGGCACATGGGAGCGACGGCGCAAGGCCATGGCCGAGGCTTCGGAGGAGAGTTAGGTTGAACGGGGCGAAGTTTGTGAGGAGCACAGCCTATGAAGATCGACGGCGGATGCCATTGCGGCGCGATCACCTATGAGGCGGAGGTCGATCCGGAAAAGACCTCGATCTGCCACTGCACCGACTGCCAGCAGCTGACCGGGACGGCTTTTCGCGTCACCGTGCCGGCGCCGGAAAGCGACTACAGGGTCACTCGGGGCGCGCCGAAAGTCTATATCAAGACTGGATCGAGCGGCGCCAAACGGGCGCAAGGTTTCTGCGGCGATTGCGGCTCGCATCTCTATGCAACCTCGGTCGGCGACGGACCCAAAATCTATGGCATCAGGGTCGGCACAGCGCGCCAGCGGGAGGACCTTGTTCCGAGAAGACAGGTCTGGCACCGCTCGGCGTTGCACTGGCTGCCGGAATTCGAAGGCATGACGACTCTCGAGGAGCAGTAGGCTACTCATCGCCCTCGACGACCCGCAGCCTGAGCTGTCCCGTCTTTGAATCGGCCACCCGCGCGCCGGCTTCCGCCTTAGCGGGACCGCCGCGCGGCGTCTCGGTTTCGCCCTCGGCGAACTCCAGCGCCTCGATCTTCTGGCCGCGCTTGGTGACCTTCGACGTCGAGACCAGAATGTCGTCGATGTCCTTGGCCGCCTGGCCGAAATGCGTCTGCAGTCGGCGCACCCGCTCGTCGACCCTGGCCACATCCTCCATCAGCCGGATGACCTCGCCCTGGATCAGATGCGCCTGCTCGCGCATCCGGGCGTCCTTGAGGATCGCCTGGATCACCTGGATCGACAGCATCAGCAGCGACGGCGAGACGATGACGACGCGGGCGCGGTGCGCCTTCTGCACCACCGCTTCGAAATTCTCGTGGATTTCCGCGAACACCGATTCCGAGGGCACGAACATGAAGGCGGTGTCCTGCGTCTCGCCCTGGATCAGGTATTTTTCGGCGATATCGCGGATATGCACCTCGATGTCGCGCCGAAAAGCCTGCGCCGCCACCTTCTGCATGTCGGCGCCTTCGGCGGCGCGGATGGCCTTCCAGGCTTCCAGTGGGAATTTCGCGTCGATGGCGAGCATCGGCGCGCCGTTCGGCATCCGCACCAGGCAGTCGGGCCGGCTGCCATTGCTGAGGCTGGCCTGGAATTCATAGGCGCCGTGCGGCAGCCCGTCGGCAACGATCGCTTCCATCCGCGACTGGCCGAAGGCGCCGCGCGTCTGCTTGTTGGAGAGGATCGCCTGCAGCTGCACGACCTGACCGGCCAGGGACTGGATGTTGCCTTGCGCGGTGTCGATCACCGCCAGCCGCTCCTGCAGCTTGGCCAGGCTTTCATGCGTCGACTTGGTCTGCTCGGCCATGGTCTGGCCGATGCGGCCGGTCATGGCGTCGAGTCGCTGCCCGAGCGATTGCGTGAGCTCCGCCTGCCTGGCGCCGAACACGTCGGCGATCGCGCCCATGCGCCCCTGCATCTCGGCCTGCGCCTGCATGATGTCGGCCATCCGCGCCTCGGCGTCGCGGGCATGGTCGGCCGCTTCCGCCGCGGCAACCGCGCGCGCCTTGGCCGCGCGCCACAGGGCGATGACGAGCGCGGCGAACAGCACGACGAACAGGACGGCGACGATGCCAACCGCCTGGCCGAGCGTGATCGTGGTGGCGCCGAGCCGCGCGACCGGTTGCGAAAGGATGGAGGTCATGTCGTTCATGGGCGCAGCATAACCGATTCGCATCGCCGGCACAGATCAAAACGTGAACAGGGAAAAGCTGCCCCCGTTGACGCCTCGAAAGCGAAGTCTTAGGTGAGACGCCATGTCGATCAAGCCGCTCATCATCCTTCCCGATCCCGTCCTGCGCCAGGTTTCCAAGCCGGTGGAGCGCGTCGACGCCGATTTGCGCAAGCTCGCCGACGACATGCTGGAGACCATGTATGACGCGCCGGGCATAGGCCTCGCGGCGATCCAGGTCGGTGAGCCGCGTCGGCTTCTGGTCATCGACCTTGCCAAGGAAGGCGAGGAGCCTCAGCCGCATGTCTTCGTCAATCCGGAAGTGCTCGAGAGCTCCGACCACCGCTCGGTCTATGAGGAAGGCTGCCTGTCGATCCCCGACTATTATGCCGAGGTCGAGCGCCCGGCTTCCGTGCGGGTGAAATATCTCGACCGCGACGGCAAGTTGCAGGAGATGCAGGCGGAGGGCCTGATGGCCACCTGCCTGCAGCACGAGATCGACCACCTCAACGGTGTGCTCTTCATCGACCACATCTCCAAGCTGAAGCGCGACATGGTGGTGCGCAAGTTCAAGAAGCTCGCCAAGGACAAGGCGCCGGGCAAGATGGTGGGCTAAGGGCCGTTTCGGCCGCGCGAGCACCTGAGCCTACCGCAAACGGGATCGCAGACCTCATGCCGCTTCGCGTCATCTTCATGGGCACGCCGGATTTTTCCGTGCCGACATTACGCGCCATCGCCGAAGCCGGCCACGAGATCGCGGCCGTCTACACGCAGCCGCCGCGCGCCGCCGGCCGGCGCGGGCTGGAATTGACGCCCTCGCCGGTGCAGCGCGAGGCCGAGCGGCTGGGGCTCGAAGTGCGCACGCCGACATCGCTGAAGGGTGTGGCGGAGCAGGCGGCTTTCGCTGCCCTGCAGGCCGATGTCGCCGTCGTCGTCGCCTATGGGTTGCTGCTGCCGAAAGCCATTCTGGACGCGCCGAGGCTGGGTTGCCTCAACGGCCATGCCTCGCTTTTGCCACGCTGGCGTGGTGCTGCTCCCATCCAGCGTGCCATCATGGCCGGCGATGCCGAAACCGGCATGATGGTCATGAAGATGGAAGAGGGTCTGGATACCGGGCCGGTGGCAATGGTTGAAAAAGTCGCCATCGCACCCGATATGACGGCCGGCGAATTGCATGACCGCCTGATGGTTCAGGGCGCTTCGCTGATGGTCGAGGCGCTCGCGCAGTTGGGGATAAATTGTCTGACATTTACCCCGCAGGCGACGGAAGGGGTGACCTACGCCCGAAAGATCGATAAATCGGAGACACGCGTAGACTGGACGCGGCCTTCTGGCGAAGTCCACAATCACATTCGCGGCCTCTCGCCCTTCCCGGGCGCGTGGTGCGAGGTCGAAATTGGCGGCCGCACGGAGCGGCTGAAACTGCTTCGCTCGACGCTCTCGGATGGCGTCGGCGAGTCGGGAGGAATTCTCGATGACCGGCTGACGGTCGCCTGCGGGTCGGGCGCGGTCAGGCTGGTCGAAGTTCAACGGGCGGGCGGAAAGCCTGCCGCCGCGCAGGAGTTCTTGCGCGGAGCCAAGATCGAAAAAGGAACGAAACTGACATGAGCATGATGTCGATACGCGCGGCGACGCCGCGGGATCGCGAGGCGATCCGCCTCGTCGAAGAGCATGCCTTTGGCCAGCAGGCGGAAGCCGGGCTGGTCGACGCCCTGGTCACCGGCGGCGATGCCGTCGTCGAGCTGGTTGCGGAGGAAGACGGCCAGGTCGTCGGCCACATCCTGTTTTCCAGGCTTTACGTGCAGAATGGCGGCAAGCGTTTCGCGGCCGTCGCCCTTGCGCCGCTAGCGGTCGAACCGTCGTTTCATGGCACCGGCATCGGCGGCGCGCTGATCCGCGAGGCGCATGTGCGGCTCAAGGAAGCCGGCGAGACGCTTGCCGTGGTCCTGGGCGATCCGACCTATTACGGTCGTTTTGGCTACGCCCATGACCGCGCTGCAAGGTTCGAGAGCGAGTATCAGGGCGAAGCGCTGCAGGCTCTGGCCTGGGGCGACGCGCCGGAGACCGGCAGACTGGTCTACGCTACCGCTTTCACAGCGCTCGCCGCCTAGGCGAGCGCCGAACAACCGCAGAACATGCCGCGTTTTCGGCTCGATATCGAATATGACGGCAGCCAGTTCGCCGGCTGGCAGCATCAGGCCGACCAGCCCTCGGTGCAGCAGGCGATCGAGCAGGCGATCGAAAAGTTCTGCGGTGAAGACCTAAGAATACGGGCCGCCGGCCGCACCGATGCCGGCGTGCACGCCACCGCCCAGGTGGCGCATGTCGATCTCGCCAAGGCGTGGTCGGGCGACAAGGTGCGCGATGCGGTGAATGCCCATCTGCAGGCGGCCGGCGCGCGCGTAGTCATCCTCAAGGCGGGCGTCGTCGCCGACGGCTTCGACGCGCGCTTTTCCGCCACCGGCCGCCGCTATCTCTATCGCATCCTCAACCGTCGCGCCCCGGCGGCGCTGGAAAAGGGCAAGGCCTGGTGGGTTCCGAAGCGGCTCGACGCCGAGGCCATGCACGAAGCTGCCAAGGTGCTGCTTGGAAAGCATGACTTCACCACCTTCCGCTCTACCCAATGCCAGGCCGAAAGCCCGGTCCGCACGCTTGACCGCCTCGATGTCAGCCGCAATGGCGATTTCATCGAGGTGCGGACCTCGGCACGCTCCTTCCTGCACAACCAGGTGCGCTCGATGGTCGGCTCGCTGCGGCGCGTCGGCGACGGCTCCTGGGGCGCCGCCGATCTCAAAGCGGCGCTTGAAGCGCGCGACCGCGCCGCCTGCGGCCAGGTGGCGCCGCCGGACGGGCTGTTTCTTGTCGGGGTGGATTATCCGGAAGACGTCTGAGACTGGCGCCGATCAGCCGGCGTCGTCCCCGGTGAGTTCGTTCGACCAGTTCGCTCCGCCATAGAAAAGGCGCAAAATCACCACCCGCTCAGGCTCCACGATGAAAGCGACGGTGATCCGGCGTTCAAACCCGACGACGCGAAGGCCCTGCCGCACGTCATCACGCCGCGTGCCACGTTCAGAGCCATGCTCGAGACGCTCGCAGAACGCCCGTATGCGACGATCATAGCCCTCCGCCGTGACGGGGCTGCTGGCTTCAGCAACAATGGTGTAGATGCGATCGAGATCGTCGCCGGCATCAAGCGAGTAGACGACGACTCGGCGCTTCACGGTTTCTTCTGCGAATGGGCCTCGTGGCGCTTGCGCGCACGTTCCGTCATTTCCGCAGGCGAAATGACTTTATCAGGGTTTGTCGTCAACGCATCATAAGTCGGTGCGACTTCCTCGCGGAGCCAGCGTTCCACCGCGGCGTCGCGCTCCTGAAGAGCGCGAAGCCCCGCGCGGATGACTTCGCTGCTGGTCGCATAGGTGCCCGAGCGGACGAGTTGATCGATGAAGGCGGCTTGCTCCGCCGGCAGGCTGAAGGTGCGTTTTTCGGTGGCGGACATAGCTTCTCTCCACGAGGAGAATGGTATGAAACTATCATACCACTATGCCCATGAATTGAAAGACTTTGTCAATCGGTCAGGATCAGCCCGTCGTGCTGTCCGGTATGTCGATGCCGAGCAGCGCCTGCAGGGCGAACAGGACGAGCAGCGAGGCGATGAACATGCCGACAAAGACGGCGGTGCCCACCGCGGCGCCCTTGCCGATCGACGCGTTGGTCATGCGCCAGGTCAGCAGCGCCGACAGCGCGAACAGGAACAGAGACACAAGGCTGCTGACCTCGCTGGTTGAAGGCAGGAAGAGCCTGAGCAGCGCCGAGGGCAGCATCAGCCAGGCGATGATCGCCGACGCCCAGTTGGAGGCAACGACATAGTGGACGAAACGGCCGCCGATGCCGGCGCGCGGCGCGACCAGCGCCAGCGCCACCAGCGGCAGCACCCAGGAGCCGATATCGACCGTCGCCAGTCGGATCAGCATGCCGAGGCGCCCGGCGAAGGCCTCCGGATCGCCGATCTCATTGGCGATCCCGACCCAGCCGACGATCAGCGCCGGCGCTGCCACGACGATGGCGAAGAAGGAGTTCCAGAAACCGTCCGCCGAAAGGTCGAGCAGGCGCAGCCCGTCAGTCTTGCCGAACATCAGCCGCCAGGCGCCGGCTAGCGAAGCGTAGGTTTCGTCCGCCGATAGCATGGTCACGAAAGGCCTTTTGCGAACCAGTCTTCGATGAAGCGTTCATAGATCTGCGTAAGCGTCTCGAGGTCGGCAAGCGCGACGCGCTCGTCCACCATATGCATGGTCTTGCCGACCAGCCCGAACTCGACCACCGGGCAGTAATCCTTGATGAAGCGCGCGTCCGACGTGCCGCCGGAGGTGGAGAGCGCCGGCGTCTTGCCGACCACCGCCTTGACCGAGCTGCTCAGCGTATCGATCAGCCTGTCGTCGCGGGTGAGGAAGACATGGCTCGGCCGGTCGCGCCAGACAAGCTCATAGTCGACCGGCGTCTTCTTGCCCGGCCGGTACTTCTTGCGCCCCGCCGCCTGGTCGAGCCGGTTGTGGATCTCGGCCTGTATCGTTTCGGCGTCCCATGTGTCGTTGAAGCGGATGTTGAACGTCGCCGTCGCCTTGGCCGGGATGACATTGGTCGCCGGATTGCCAACATCGATCGACGTCACTTCGAGATTGGTCGGCTGGAAATCCTTGGTTCCCTTGTCGAACACGGGATGCAGCAGCGCGTCGACGAGGCTCATCAGCCCGCGCACCGGGTTATCGGCAAGCTGCGGATAGGCGGCATGGCCCTGGCGTCCGTTCACGGTCACGGTGCCAGACAGCGAGCCGCGCCGTCCGATCTTGATCATGTCGCCCAGCGCATCCGGATTGGTCGGCTCGCCGACGATCGAAGCATCCCACTTCTCGCCCTTGGCCGCCGCCCAGTCGAGAAGCTTGGTGGTCCCGTTGATCGCCGGTCCTTCCTCGTCGCCGGTGATGAGCAGCGAGACCGAGCCTTTCGGGCCGCCGTTTTTCTCCACGTGGCGCGCCACCGCGGCGATGAAGCAGGCGATGCCGCCCTTCATGTCGACGGCGCCGCGGCCATACATCTCGCCTTTGGCGATTTCGGCGGCGAAGGGGGGATGCGTCCATGCCGATTCGTCCCCCACAGGCACGACATCGGTATGGCCGGCAAACATCAGATGCGGGCCGTTGCCCGAGCGCCGCGCATAGAGGTTCTCGATGTCCGGCGTGCCATCTTCCGAGAAGATTGGACGTTCGACCGAGAAGCCGAGCGGCTTCAGCATCTGCTCCAGCGCGGCAAGCGCCCCACCTTCTGCGGGTGTCACGGACGGACAGCGGATCAGGGCGGCAAGATTCGCGGCGGGATCGGTCGGCAATGTCATGGGCAAAGCGATAGTCGAAAGCGTTTGTCGTGTCACGGTGGCAGATGATCGCCGGTCATGCCGCCGACAATATGGTTTTCATCACGTATAAATGCATGTCGCCTGGACGTGTGCAGCGGTCGGGAGACCGACATGCGGCTGGCAAGTCGGGAGCCAGGCGAGGACGCCAAGCGGGGACAAATGCATGGCCAGCAAAACAAGCACCATCGCGATAGCCGGCGCCGGCAGCATCGGCTGCTATGTCGGCGGCTGCCTGGTGCTCGCCGGACGCAAGGTTGTTTTCCTCGGCCGCGGCCGCCTCGTCGAGACCACGCGCCAGGGCGGACTGCGGATCAGCGATCTTGACGGCCGCGACCGCCGCGTCGAGGCGCAAGCGATTTCAGCCACCGACGATCCGGCGATCGCGTTGCGCGAGGCGGACGTCGTCCTGGTGGCGGTGAAGAGCGGCGCGACCGGGGAAATGGCGAAGCTGATCGCCGCCCACGGGCGCCCGGATGCCGTGGTGGTCAGCCTGCAGAACGGCGTGGACAATGCCGACAGGCTGCGCGCCGCGCTCGCTGGACGGCGGGTGCTGACCGGCATGGTGATGTTCAACGTCGTCCAGTCGCCGGACGGCGAGCTGCCGTTTCGCGTTCATCGCGCCAGCCAGGGCGAGGTGATGATCGACCAGGGCGTCGATGGCCTCGCCGACCTGCTCGATGTCGACGGGCTTCCCGTCGAAGCGCGCACCGACATGAAGGCGGTGCAGTGGAGCAAACTGCTGATGAACCTCAACAATGCCCTGGTGGCGCTCTCCGACCTGCCGCTGGCGAGGCAACTGGCCGACCGCAGCTGGCGCGTGATCCTGGCCGCCCAGATCGACGAGGCGCTCGCCGCGATGAAGGCGGCGGGGATCGCGCCGGCGCGCATCACCGGCCTGCCGCCGGCGCTGCTGCCGAAAGTGCTGCGGCTGCCCGACTGGCTGTTCGGCCTCCTGGCGCGCCGCATGCTGGCGATCGATCCCGAAGCCCGCTCGTCGATGTGGGACGATCTCAAACGCGGCCGCCAGACCGAGATCGATGAATTGCAGGGCGCGGTCATTCGCCTGGCCAGGCAAGCCGGCATCCCGACGCCGATGAACGAACGGGTCGTGGCTCTGGTGCGTCAGGCCGAAGCGGAAAAGCGCGGCCCGCCGAAGCTGGCTGCCCAGAAGGTCAGAGCAATTCCAGGAAAAGTGTGACGCGGTTTTCCGTCAGGAATTGCGTCAAAACAGAAAGATAGAGCGGTTCGCTGTTTCCGTGAAACGGTGAAACGCTCTAGCGGCGGCCCTCGATCAGCGTGATCTTCTGCCAGATCTTGCGCGACAGGTTGGAGCTCAGATTCTCGATGTCGTTGACCCCGTCGATGACGACATCGTCATTGACCGACTGCGCGAACAGCGCCGCGATCTTGCCGGTGATCGACAGCATCTCCGAGCAATAGTCGAGATAGCGCGCAAGGTCCGCGGCGTTGGTGATGCGGGCGGGCGAGTGCGCGGTCGGCTTGAACTCGGCCGACAGCGCAGCCGGGTCCTTGGTCAGCTGGTGCATGTCGATGACATGGATCAGCGAGCGCAGCCCGTGCAACTGGCGGAACACCTTCTTGCGCTTGATCCGCTCCTCGGTGCGGACCAGCGCCAGCAGCCCGAGCACGGCCAGGATCACCGTATTGATCGTCGCCTCGATGCCTTGCATCGACTGCACGGCGTCATCGGCGCCCGAGATGCGGTCGAGCGGCAGGATCGTGCCGACGAACAGGAACACCGCCACGCCGGCGATGAAGGCCGCGATGATGACGCCGCGCAGCCACCAGATCGGCGTCTCCAGTTCCCTGGCTGCCTTGGCGAGGTCCCGCGACAGCGACACCAGCTCGGCGGCGACGCCGCGCAGGCCGGCATCCGGAAAACGCTCGCCGATCCGCCCCTCCAGCCTTTCGGCCGTCTCGATGATCAGTTGCGGATCGAGCGCGCGATAGCGCATGACGGCCTCACGGATCGGCCGGCGCGTTGGTGCGCCTGCCGTAACGATTCGGTCCGGGATCGCTGCGGAAACAGGAGAGGACGATGAGCAGGATGGGACCGATGATGAGCGAGATTAGCGCAAAATAGGTCGGCTTGCCGAAATCATGGAAGCGCTTTGCCGTCACCGCGAAGGTGGCCCAGGCCGAGATCAGCAGCACGCCCCAGCATATCATGGCCCAGTTCTGACTGGCGGTGGTGTTCAGCTCCGCTCGCGCGAACTGGTAGAACGGGAAAAACTGGACGAGCACCAGCAAAACCCCGGCCAGCGCATAGGCGACCGGGCTCAGCCGCCCCGAAAGGCTGAAGAACAGCCAGAAGAATTGCGATTTTTCAGACAATCGCGTCCGCTCCGTAAGCATGTCTCCCGAAAGTGGGAACCGGTTTCGGGACAAAGACATGCGCAAGATCAAAAACCTAAAGCGCGGGGAGCGAATCTGAAAGATCGCGACGCGCTTTAGGCAGGATCAATCGCGCAGCAATTCGTTGATCGAGGTCTTGGAACGGGTCTTGGCGTCGACGCGCTTGACGATGACGGCGCAGTAGAGGCTCGGACCCGGCTCGCCATTGGGCAGCGGCTTGCCCGGCAGCGATCCGGCGACGACCACCGAGTTTGCCGGCACCTCGCCGTAGAACACCTCGCCGGTGGCGCGGTCGACGATCTTCGTTGACTGCCCGATGAACACGCCCATGCCGAGAACGGAGCCTTCGCGCACGATGCAGCCTTCGACCACTTCCGAGCGCGCGCCGATGAAGCAATTGTCCTCGATGATGGTCGGTCCGGCCTGCATCGGCTCCAGCACGCCGCCGATGCCGACGCCGCCGGAAAGATGCACGTTCTTGCCGATCTGGGCGCAGGAGCCGACCGAGGCCCAGGTGTCGACCATCGTGCCCGAATCGACATAGGCGCCGACATTGACGAAGGACGGCATCAGCACGGCGCCCGGCGCGACATAGGCCGAGCGGCGCACGATGGAGGACGGCACGGCGCGGAAGCCGGCCTTCTCGAAGTCGACCGCGCTCCAGCCGTCGAACTTCGACGGCACCTTGTCCCACCAGACCGCCTGGCCGGGGCCGCCCTTGATGATCTCCATGGGGTTCAGCCGGAAGGAGAGCAGCACCGCCTTCTTCAGCCACTGGTTGACATGCCACTTGCCGTCGTCCTGCCGCTCCGCGACCCGGGCGACACCGCGGTCGAGCAGGTCGAGCGCCGTCTGGATGGCCTCGCGCGGCTCACCGCGCGTCGCCGTCGAAATCGCCTCGCGCTCCTCGAAAGCCTTTTCGATGGTCGTTTCGAGGCTCGCCAGATCGGGCTTCGACATGATTTCGCTCCATTACCAAGCTGTTAAGGGGCTCAGCCTTAACCTGTTTAAAAGTCGCGCGGACCCTATGTTAAGGCTTAATGAGGGTCAATCGCGCCAGCGTCACGGGACGGCGCAGTTAAGGGAATTGGACGGGTGGATTCGATGACTCCCATGGAAAAGGCGGGGTGGACGCCGCTGCCGCATTCGGACGAGGACCTGGAACGCGCGAAAAGCGTGCCGGACACCCCGCAGACTCGGGCCGAGACCTACCGGCTCGCCTGGAACGATCCGGACTTCATGACGCGGCGCGAATTGCGCGCCGTGCGGCTGCAGCTCGAGCTCTTGAAGCCGGAGATGATCCTGGCCGAACGCGGCATCCGCTCGACCGTGATCCTGTTCGGCGGCGCCCGCTTGCCCGAGCCGGGCGGCGAAGCCTGGGCGGCCAAGAACGAGACGCAGAAGAAGAACCTCGAGGCGAACAGCAAATACTACGAGGAAGCGCGCAAATTCGCCCGTCTGTGCTCGCAGCAATCGGCCACCTCCTATTATCGTGAATATGTCGTCGTCACCGGCGGCGGGCCTGGCGTCATGGAGGCGGGCAACCGCGGCGCCGATGATGTCGGCGCTCCGTCGATCGGTTTGAACATCGTGCTGCCGCACGAGCAGGCGCCCAACGCCTACGTCACGCCGGAGCTCTGCTTCAACTTCCACTACTTCGCCATCCGCAAGATGCATTTCGTCATGCGCGCCAAGGCGGTCGCCGTGTTTCCGGGCGGCTTCGGCACGATGGACGAGTTCTTCGAGACGCTGACCCTGATCCAGACGGGGCGCATGGAGCGGGTGCCGGTGATCCTGTTCGGCAAGGCCTTCTGGCGAAGGGTGATCGACCTCGATTTCCTCGCCGAGCAGGGCACGATCTCGCCCGGCGATCAGGACATCATCGATTTCGTCGACACCGCCGAGGAAGCCTGGGACATCATCCGACGCTTCTACAAGTTGGGGGATTAGGAACTGATGAATTGAAGAACTGAAGAATTGAGGAAAAAGGACGTCCGGATCGTTCGTCTGTTCTCCAGTTCTTCAATTCCTCTATTCGGGACGGCATCCCGGCTCGGTCCGCTTATACCGGCAACTCGGCCAGCCAGCCATTCGAGTGCGCGAAGCGCACAATGGCCGCCCGCGAGCGGAGCTCGAGCTTCTCGGACGCCCTGGTGCGGTAGGTTTCGATCGTCTTGATGCTGAGGTTGAGCCGGGACGAGATTTCCTTGTTGCTGTAGCCGAGCGCCACCAGCTGGATCACCGACCGCTCCCGTTGGCTGAGATTGCCCGGATCGCCCTGCGGGGCGCTGCGCGGGCTCAGGATGCGCGCCGCGAGTGCGGGATCGACATAATTTTCACCGGCCAGCACGCATCGGATCGCCTGCAAGAGGTCCGTCGCGGTCGCGCGCTTGACCACGAAGCCGCGGCCACCGGCCGCAAGCACCTGGCGCAGGCAGCCGGGGTCCTCATGCGCCGTCAATGCTATGCAGCTGACCTCCGGAAATCGCTCGCCCAGCTTTTCGATCAGCGTGATCCCGCTGTCCCCGGGAAGCGATATATCGACCACGGCGACATCGGGCAGCGTCTTGCCGATCCCTTCAAGGGCATCCTCGACATTCCCGGCCAGGCCGACGACCGTCAGATCGTCCTGGCTGTTGATCATCGCCCCAACCCCCGACAGCATGATCGGGTGGTCGTCGACCAAAAATATCCGCCTGCAGCGCACCTTAACCTCCATCAGTCTGTCAAAGGCCCTGTCACGCGGAAAGGGTCCTCTTGTCCTTGATGGTCTAGGCAACTGCCCCGCCTGGCGCGGGACGCCCGTCTTCCTCAGGCCTTAAACGGCCGCAACGGGTAAGCCATCCCCCGCCTAACCCCATGAGCCCGAATTGTAAGTCGGGACCAATGTCCGGGATGTGCAGCGCTTCACGTAGACGAGTTTAGGAAAGGAGGTCGCGGTTTTGCTATCCGAATTGGGTGCAAAACTTCACACCTGGCGAGACGCGACGGACCAGGCCCGAAGCCAAAACGCTATTTCCCCACCCATCAGACTGTCCTTGGAAAGCGCAGTCTCCCACTTTTCAATGTGCCAACGGCACATCCGCGTAAACGGTAGTCCCTTTCATCGTGGCGGTTTCGACCGTCAATTCACCGCCGACCAGCGCCAGCCGCTCCCGCATTCCGGCAAGTCCCAGGTGGCCCGGACCGAGTTCGGCGCGGCCGTCAAAGCCGCGGCCATCATCCTCGATTGTTAGGCGCATTCGATCGTCCTGGATATGGGCCGTTACGCTTATCCGGCTTGGCTGGGCATGCTTGCCGATATTGGTAAGCGCCTCCTGCGCGACACGATAAAGCGTGAGCGCGGTCTCGGCGGGCAGCGGGTTCGAAAGGGCTTCGAGATCCATCTCGCATGGAATGCCGAGCTGGCTGCAAAGCATTGTCGCCAGATCCTCGACCGAAGCGCGCAGGCCGAGACGATCGAGGTCGGCGGGACGCAGGTTCCAGGCAGCGTCATGCACCTTGGCGCTGAGCCGATCGACAAGCATCGCAGCGCGCTCGAGACGGCCGTCCATCCCTTCCGTGCCGGCACGTACGTTGTGCAATTCCAGCGCGACACTGGCCAGCATCTGGCCGAGGTCGTCATGCAGCTCTCGCGACAGGCGCAGGCGCTGCTCTTCCTGCACGGCGATCAAGCGCCGTGCAAGCCTACGGCGCAGGGCCCTATCGTCCTTGCCTGTAGTCATACCCGCCCACATCAACCTTTCTCTTCCCATTGCCGTCGCGGGGGTCGCAAGCCACCCGCGGGTCGGCGAGAAAAGGCATGAATGTCAGCGCAGCATACACCCGCCAGATGCTTATGCCTGTCAGTTTTTTCCTGATTGCTTCAACTTTTCCTGACACCGGGATCAGCAGAAAAACCGACAGCGCCTGCCGATCAGCCCGAATGTATCGCCACTATTTCTGCGTGCATCCTTCGAGCGTCCTCCCGGTCACCTTGGATTGCCCGGGAAGCTCAACGCAAACGAAGGAGAACGTCATGAGAAAGATCATCCTGGCCGCGGCCGTGCTGTCGGCTCTGACCGGTTCGGCATCCGCGCTTTCGATCGGTAGCGGCAATGGCAACGGCAACGGCAATGTCGGCGTCGGCAACGGCAACGGCAATGGCAACGCCAATACCGGCGCCTTCAACGGCAACTTCAACGGCAATGGCAATTTCGGCTTCGGCAACGGCAACGGGAACGGCAACGCCAATATGGGCGCCTTCAACGGCAACTATAACGGCAACCTGAATGCCGGCGTCGCGAACGGCAACGGCAACGGCAACGGCAATTTCGGCCTCGGCAACGGCAACCTGAACGGCAACGGGAACTGGGGCTTCGGAAACGGAAATGCCAACGGCAACGGCAACTGGGGCGCCGGCAACGGCAACGGAAACGGCAACGCAAATCACTAGCGCCGTCCAACCGCCAGCGTCGCCAAGCTTCAGTTTGGAAAGACGCTGATGGCTCTGGGACCGCCGAGCCACGCGCCCGTCCCCCGCGCAAGGCTATCGCGACATGTCGCCGGCGGTCCCAGTCCTTTTCGCGACAGGTTCCAATTTCAAAAGCAAAGCCATGGAAGGAGCTCGCAGATGAAACGCTACGTCATACCGGCGCTATGCCTGGGGTTGTTGAGCGCACCCGCGGCGAAAGCCGACACCGCGACGGGCAGCCAGGCCTTCGGCAGGTCGGCCGTCCAGGCGGCGGTCGGCAAATACGGCCAGGCTATCGGCTCGGACGTCAGGGGCATGGATCCGCTCGGCAATTTCGGTGGCAATCTCGGCTACAAGAACAGCGGCAGCGGCAATGTCGGCGCCTTCAACAGCGGTACCGGCAATGTCGGCGCGTTCAACGGCAACGACAATACCTCGACGACGAGCGGCAACGGCAACATCGGCGCCTTCAACGGCAACGGCAACACCGGCGAATATAACGGCAACGCCAACATCGGCGCCGGCAATGGCAACTTCAACGGCGGGTCGTTCAACGGCAACGGCAATGTCGGCGCCTTCAACGGCAACTTCAACGGCCGGGGGAACCGCTGATGTCCGGCCTGAAATCATCCACGCCCGCCAGGCCGCGCGAGCGCCGGGTGGCGGCGAGGCTGCTCGATGGCAACGGCCTCGCTCTCGGCACCCTGCTTGCCGCGTTGCTGGCCGCCGATGCCTCGACCCTGGTCAGGATCGCCGACCTTCCGATCGGGGCCGATGTCGCCAACGGCCTTGGCAACACCGGAAATTTCAACGGCAATGGGAATACCGGCAACTTCAACGGCAACGGCAACAGCGGCAACTTCAACGGCAACGGCAATGCCGGGAGCTTCAGCGGCAATTTCAATGGCGGCAGCTTCAACGGCAACGCCAATTGCGGCAACGGCCACGGCAATGGCTACGCGTCCGACGGCAACGGCAACGGCACGGGAGCCGCCGGCAATCCGGACTTGGTCAGGCCGCCACGTCGACGATCGCGGTCAGGAAGCCGGCGAGATCGTCGGTGACGAAATCGACGTCGTCCTCGTTTGCCGGGTCGCGTTCCCATATCTCCGAAAAGGTCGGTTCGAAATTGCGCGGCACCACCAGCACGGTCGTCATGCCGAGCGATTTCGGCACGGCCAGATTGCGCGCCAGATCCTCGAACATCACCGCGTTGTGCCCGGTCACCGAGTGCAATTCGGCGAAGCGTTCATAGGTCTGGCGCTCCGGCTTGGGGTTCAGCCCCGCCGCGATGATGTCGAAGATGGCATCGAAATGCTCTAAAATGCCCAGCTGGCGCGCGGTGCGCTCGGCATGCCTGCGGTCGCCATTGGTGAAGATGAATTTGCGCCCCGGAAGCTGGCGGATCGCCGCGCCCAGCACTGGATCAGGCACCAGCCGCGAATAGTCGATGTCGTGCACCTTCTCGAGGAAATCGTCGGGATCGATGCCGTGCCGCTTCATCAGCCCGTTCAGCGTCGTGCCGTATTCCAGGTAAAGTTCCTTCTGCAGCTTGCGCGCCTCATCGCGCGAAAGCGTCAGCAGCTCGCCGACATAGGCGGTCATCTTCACATCGATCTGCGCGAACAGGTTCGAGTGATGCGGATAGAGCGTGTTGTCGAGGTCGAACACCCAGTCCGTGACATGGGCAAAGCGGGCGGGATCGGGTGTCATTGTCATGGTTTCTTATGGCATGCCGACGCTGAATTTATCCACAACTTATGCGCGTCAAGAATTGTGAAAATGGCTTCTCGCTTCAAATTTTAAAAGTTCCGGAAAGGTCGCCTTTAGCGCTTGCTGGCACACAGGCTATCCCTTGGGAGCAAGTGATGAGTCGCATATTTCTAAAGGCCGCTACCGTAGCATTCGCTTCGGTCGCTGTCTCGCTGTTGTTGACGCTGATTGTGGTTCCGGCAATGGGCTTTCCGATGAGCCGCACCATCTGGCTGGCATCGACGGTGTGCCCGCTCATGCTCGCCTGGGCCGCCAGCGCCGGCACCTTCTGGCACAGCGACCGGCTGCAGAACGCCCATCGCGAGCTTGCCCGTGCCCACGCGCAGCTCGCCGCCGCGCACAGGCGCCTCTCCGAAAAGGCAAGCCGCGACGACATGACCGGCATGCTCAACCGCGAAACCTTCTTTGCCGCGCTCGACGGGTCGCGGCGCAAGAGCGATCGCGGCGCGCTGCTCATCATCGACGCCGATCACTTCAAGAGGATCAATGACAGCTACGGCCATTTGACGGGGGACGAAGCGCTGCTTCTGATCGCCGGCGCGATCGAACGCGGCGTGCGCAGCGGCGATGTGCTCGGCCGCATTGGCGGCGAGGAATTCGCGGCTTTCCTGGTAGGTGCCAGCGAGCATGAGGCCAAGCACGTCGCCGAACGCATCCGCCGCGAGGTCGAGCTGATCCGGTTCCGCCCTGGCGACGAGCGCACCGTGACGCTCACTGTCTCGATCGGAGGCATAAGCTGCGGCGAGAACGCGACCGTTTCCGATTTGATGCGCGCGGCCGACCGCAGGCTCTATGAGGCAAAGAACCGTGGCCGCAACCTTTCGATTCTCGACCGCGAGCTTCCGGAAGCGGCCTGAAGATTCGCCGCAGCGTTAGGAAAGCCCTAACCATGTCCATATTCAACCGCGCTAAACTTCCGGGTGTAACGCCGTCTTCACCCTGGTTTGGCACGGAATTGGCCTCCTCGGCGGCATGTGTGCCGTTCAGGAACGGCATGCGTGGATCGAGGCCCCTATCGAGAGACGTGTCATGAGCAGGTTCATAAGAAAAATGTCGCGCCGCGCGATCGTGCAGGCGTTGATCGCTTTGCCCGCCCTGTCGCTGTTCCGCAACCAGCCGGCCCCTGCCAACCCTGACGAGATCGACCGCGATGAAATCGTCGAGATCAACGGATGGATCCTGCGGCGGAGCGACCTCGCATGATCTTCGACAGCTATGAAGCCTACAAGCAGGCCGGCTTCAAACCCAGGGCCTGCATCCTCGGCTCCGGCCCGGCCGGCACGACGATCGCCAGGAAGCTGGGCGCCGCCGGCATCCCGGTCGTCGTCCTGGAGGCGGGCTCGCGCGAGTTCAGCGACGAGTCGCAGGATTTCTACCGCGGCAAGACGGTCGGCGATTTCTATTTCGACCTCGACATCACCAGGCTGCGCTTCATGGGCGGCTCGTCCAACCACTGGGCAGGCTGGTGCCGCGTGCTCGACAGCCAAGACTTCGAGCCCAAGGCCTGGGCGCCGGACACCGGCTGGCCGATCAGCCGCGCCGACATCGAGCCCTATCTTGGCGAAGTCCACGACATCCTCGAGCTTCCGGCGTTCCGTCCGGACGCCCAGGTTTCGGACGACATCCGCTGGGTGCAATTGATCAAGAGCCCGGCGGTTCGTTTTGCCGAGAAATATGCCGACGAGCTTGACCAGAGCAAAAACATCGCCGTCGTGCTCAACACCTATGCGACCGAGCTTATCGGCGACGGCAAGCGCGTCACCGGCGCGAAGCTGTGGTCGAACGGCCAGGACGCCGGCACCTACAGCGCGGACTATTTCGTCACCTGTACCGGCGGGCTGGAGAACTCGCGGCTGCTGTTGTGGTCGAACGAGCGCTCGAATGGCGGCGTGGTGCCGAATGCAACGGCGCTCGGCCGCTACTGGATGGAGCACCCGACCTTCGAGGGCGGCAACGCCATTCTTGCCAACTACTCGGAATTCGAGGTCGACGCCTCGAACGAAGCCTTCTTCTCGCCGACGCTTGCCGCGATGGAGCGGCTGCAGATCATGAATTTCGGCATCCGCCTGATCGAGAGCCCCTATCCCAATGTCAAGAAGCTGATCGCCGACCTTGCCTGCACCGCGCCGAACATGGCGGAGTGGATGTCTTCTCAACTGGACCAGAGGCTGCGCTGCGCCGCCCAGCTCTATGTCGCCTGGGAGCAGGTGCCGCTCGCCTCGAACCAGATAGAGCTGTCGAAGACCGATGTCGATCACGCCGGCGTGCCGCGCATCGAACTGCACTGGAAGAAGTCGGCGCTCGAGCGCCGCACGCTGCTCGAGGGGCTGAGGCTCTTCGGCACGACGATGGCGCAGAAGAATCTCGGCCGCGTCCGCATCGACGACTGGATCAGCAATGGCGCCGATTACCCGACCAACGAGGAGACGGCCGGCCACCACCATATGGGCGGCACCCGTATGGGCACCGATGTCCTGAAGAGCGTCGTCGACGCCAATTGCAAGGTGCACGGCATGGACAATCTCTATGTCGGCGGCTCCTCGGTGTTCTGCACGTCGGGCCAGTGCAACCCGACGACCACCATCACCGCGCTCGCCTGCCGCCTGGGCGAGCACCTCGGCAAGCTGATCGCCGTCTGATCTCCGAGACGCCGGCGGCGCCGACGCCTGGACTGGCAGCCGGCGCCGCTCTGGCGCTTTTGGGGAAATTGCGACTTCGCTCAGAGGCCGTAGACGGCGATGCGCACCAGCACGGCCGCGGCCGCAAGCGCCACCAGCAGGATGCCGAGGCCGATGGGTGAGCCCCAGCCATACCATTCCATCGCCAGCTTGGCGTATTTGTATTCCTCCTCGTTCGAGAGGGGGGTGCGCTGTTGGATCAAGCTCATTATTCACTCCTTGTCGGCGACTTTGCCCTTGCCTTGCAAAAGCGTCATCGCATATTGATATGATAGTCTAAATGTTAGACAGATTGATAGTTAGATGATCGAAATAAATTCGTCAAGCACGAAACGCGACGAGATGACCAAGGCTCTCAGCCTTGCAGTCATGCGCTGGCAGGACGCCACCCAGGCCTATGATGAGGCGGTGGGGGCGCGGCTCGGGCTGATTGCGGCCGAGCGGCACTGCCTCGGCCTGCTTTATGCCGGGCCGCAATCGGCGGGCGCCGTGGCGGCTGCGACCGGACTGACACCGGCGGCCGTGACGGCGCTGATCGACCGGCTGGAGGCGCGCGGCTACGTCACCCGCACCCGCAGCCTGGAGGACAGGCGCAAGGTGGTGATCGAGGCGACCGAACTGACCAGGGACCTGTCGGAGCGCTATTACGGCGCGATCGCGCGGGAAGGCGAGAAGATGGTGGCGAGTTTCAGCGATGCCGAGATCGAGACCGTGCTGCGCTTCATCAATGCCGCGCTGGACCTGCAGAGCGAGCAGCTGGCCAGGATCAAGGCCGAGCCCGATAAGGCGGATTGAACCCCGAACGAGCAAAGCGGCCCAGCAGCCTTCCGGCAGCTGAACCGCCCTGAAACGTCGGTTGGGCGAAAACCGACCTCAGACCGTGGCAGGGTCGAGCGCCGGCAGACCCTTGAACCGTGAGATGATGCCGGCAAGGTCGCCCTTGGCGAAGGCATCGCGCAGCGCATCGAAGGACGGCAGCACGAAATAGGCGCGCTGGAACTTGTCGATCTCATAGCCGGTGCGCATCACCGTCTCGAGGTCGAACGGCACATGGTGGGCGTCCTTGCTCTCGACCGCGAATTGCAGTTCGGTGAAGGACGACATTAGCCCGGCGCCGAAGGCTTTCAGCGGCTGGCCGGCTTCCTGGATGAGGCCGTATTCGGCACTGTACCAGTAGAGCCTGGTGATCATCTCGTCGCCGCCGAGCGCGATCATGTCCTCCGCCTTCTCGCCATACATCTGCATGAAATCGGCGAACACCGGCTGGGTCAGGATCGGCACATGGCCGAAGAAGTCGTGGAACATGTCCGGCTCGACGATGTAGTCGAGCTCTTTTTTCGTCCGCAGCCAGTTGGTGACCGGGAAGCGGCGATTGGCGAGATGGTCGAAGAACGGGCCGGCCGGGATGAGGCCGGGCACCGCGACGATTTCCCAGCCGGTCAGCTTGGTGAGCTTCTCGCTGACCGCGTCGAAATCCGGAATCCTGTCCAGCAGCCCGAGCGCCGCGACGCCGTCCAGATAGGAACGATGCGCGAGCTTCTTGGTCAGCTTCGTCTGGCGGTCGCAAAGCGTGCGCCACACCGCCTGCTCCTCGGCGGAATAATCGTAGCCTTGCGCCACGGTGAAATCGCTGCGGCACACCGAATAGTCGCCACGCAGGCCCTGCGCCGCGCATTCGGCGGCGTAATCGGCAACGCTGATTGTCATCGTTTCCTCCTCAGAAGCGTGATCCACGGATCGTGAAGGGAAGTGTAGAAGCGATCGCTGAGGCAAATCAGCCCTTGTTTGTAGCTCGTCCGCTGATTTTGAGGTAAAATAACTCAGATCAATGTGAGATCGAGAAAACATGCCTCAGTTCGACGATTTCGAAATCAAGATGCTCGATATCCTGCAGCGCGATGGGCGCAAGCCCGTGTCGGAGCTGGCGCAGGAGATCGGCCTGTCGACCACGCCTTGCGCGCGCCGTTTCGAGGCTTTGCAGGAAACCGGCATCATCAAGGGCTTTGCCGCCGTGCTCAGCCGCCGCGCCGTCGGCCTGACGGTCGAGGTGTTCATCCAGGTGCGGCTGGTCAGCCACAGCGACGGCTCGCCGGAAAGCTTCATCGCCGCCGTGCAGCGCATGGACGAGGTTTCGTCCTGCTGGACGATGACCGGCGACCACGATTTCCTGCTGCATGTCATGGTCCCGTCGGTGGACGATTTGAACGCCTTCGTCATGCATCGGCTGATGCGGCTGCCCGGCGTACGCGACGTCCACACGCAACTGGTGCTGCAGAACATCAAGGGCCCCGGCCATGTGCCGCTCAGCCATCTGCGGCGCTGATCCGGTCAAATCTGGCGAAAAGCTGCTTGGAAACTGCTGAATCGGGCCAAGGCGGCTTCGACATCGGCCATTAGCACAAGCGGACCAACATGGAGGTCCGCCTTGAACATCGTGCTGATCAATCCGCCGCACACGGCCATCGGCAGCCGCGTGCCCGACGACCACTTGCCACCGCTCGGGCTTTTGGCGATCGGCGGTCCGCTGATCGACTCCGGCCATCAGGTGCGCCTGATCGATGCCGAGTTCGGGCCGATGCTGCTAGCCGCGCTGGTTGATGACGCCCTGCACGGCGAACCGGATTTCATCCTAATCGGCCATTCCGGCTCGACCTCGGCGCATCCGACGGCCTTGAAGATCGCCGAGATGATCAAGGCCCGCGCGGCGGGCGTCATCGTGATCTATGGCGGCGTCTTTCCGACCTATCACTGGCGCGACATCCTGGTCGCGACCGACGTCTTCGACTTCATCGTGCGCGGCGAGGGCGAGGCGACCGCGACGGCTCTGGTCGAGGCCATCGAGATGCGCCAGCCGGTGGGAAGTGTCGCCGGCATCGCCTATCGCGACGATTTTGGCCATCCGGTCGCGACCCAGCCGGCGATGACCATTGCCGACCTCGATGCCTGGCGCGTCGGCTGGGAGCTGATCGACCATCGCCGCTACTCCTATTGGGGCGGCAAGCGGGCGGTGGTCATGCAGTTCTCGCGCGGCTGCCCGCATCTGTGCAACTATTGCGGCCAGCGCGGTTTCTGGACCCGCTGGCGGCATCGCGACCCGGTCAAATTCGCCAGGGAGATCGCCTGGCTGCATCGCGAGCACGGCGTCGAGCTGGTCAATCTGGCGGACGAGAACCCGACCTCCTCGAAGAAAGCCTGGCGCGCTTTTTTGGACGCCATGATCGCCGAGAATGTGCCAGTGCTGATCGTCGGCTCGACCCGCGCCGACGACATCGTGCGCGACGCCGATATCCTCCATCTTTACCGCAAGGCGGGCGTCATCCGCTGGCTGCTCGGCATGGAGAACACCGACGAGGAGACGCTGTCATTGATCCGCAAGGGCGGCAGCACGAAGTCCGACCGCGAAGCGATCCGGCTGCTTCGCCGGCACGGCATCCTGTCGATGGCGACCTGGGTCGCCGGCTTCGAGGACGAGGGCCTTCGCGATTTGTGGCGCGGCTTCCGCCAGCTCATCGCCTACGATCCCGACCAGATCCAGGCGCTCTATGTTACCCCGCACCGCTGGACGCCGTTTTTCCGCATCGCCGCCGATCGCAAGGTGATCCAGAAGGACGTCCGCTTCTGGGATTACAAGCACCAGGTCCTGCACATGACCCGGCTGAAGCCGTGGATGCTGTTCTTCGCCGTCAAGCTGATCGAGGTCGCGGTGCAGTCGCGGCCGAAGGCGCTGGCGCGCATCCTGTTCCACCCCGATCCCGAACAGCGCCACTCGATGCGCTGGTACACGAAGATGGGCCGCCGCGTCTGGTTCCGCGAAGTCTGGGGTTTCCTGGTCCGCGACCGCCGCGTCAAGGACGGACCGACGCTCGCCGAGTTCTGGGGCGCGCCGCAGGATGCCGAGGAGGAATCGATGATGGTCCGGCGGCCGGCCCGAAAGCCGGGTACGCGCACCATCGAAACCGCGCGTGTGTCGGATGAGAGAAGATTAGTCGGCTAAGGGACGGTTCACCGTTTGCAGAAACAGCGACCCTGCCTGGTCTTCTTACGGAACGATCAGCGTGCCGGCGCCATGCTCGGTGAAGAGCTCGAGCAGCACGGAATGCGGCGTCTTGCCGTTGAGGATGACGACGCCCTCGACGCCGCGCTCGATCGCTTCGATGCAAGTCTCGACCTTCGGGATCATGCCGCCGGAAACCGTGCCGTCCTTGATCAGCGCCTTGGCCTCGGCGACGGTCAGCTCGTCGATCAGCTTCTTGTTCTTGTCCAGCACGCCCGGCACGTCGGTGAGGAACAAGAGGCGCGAGGCGCGGCAGGCGCCGGCAATCGCCCCGGCGAACGTATCGGCGTTGATGTTGTAGGTGTGGCCGTCGCGACCGGGCGCGACCGGCGCCAGCACCGGGATCATTTCCGAGCGCGCCAAAAGATCGAGCAGCGTGCGGTCGACCTCGACCGGCTCGCCGACGAAGCCGAGATCCAGCACCCGTTCGATATTGGAGTCGGGGTCGATCATGGTCTTGCGCGCTTTTTCGGCGAACACCATGTTGCCGTCCTTGCCGCAAAGCCCGATCGCCCACTCGCCCTCGGCGTTGATCAGCGCCACGATCTCCTTGTTGATCGAGCCCGCCAGCACCATCTCGACGATCTCGACCGTCTTCTGGTCGGTGACGCGCAAGCCGCCCTCGAACTTGGATTCGATGCCCATCTTGGTCAGCATCGCACCGATCTGCGGTCCGCCGCCATGCACGACGATCGGGTTGACGCCGGACTGCTTTAGCAGCGCGATGTCGCGGGCGAAGGCCTTGCCCAACTCGGTATCGCCCATGGCATGGCCGCCATATTTCACCACCACCGTCTTGTTCTCGTAGCGCTGCATGTAAGGCAGCGCGCGCGAGAGCAGCGCGGCCTGCATTTCGGCGTTGGCGGCGATGTCCGTCATCGGTATCGATCCCAGCTGAGCATGTCTCCCGAAAGTGGGTACCGGTTTCAGGATGAAGACATGCTTGAAATCAGACTTAAAGCGTGATTGGCGGCCTCTTAGCGGGAATTGCCGCAGGCCGCAAACGGCTTTGCGGTCACAATGATGAAATCGTTAGCGGTCTAGCCATGTAACCAATATGGCAGCGCTAGCTCTATCTCCGTCCGCGAAGCCGGGACGGAGACGGAGGACTTCCTATGCGATTTAAGCCGGCAGCCTGAGCAGTCGTTGAACGCTGGCGGACTTGCTTGGCAGCGGCTCACTGCCGACTCGCGCGAGCGTGCCGCTGCCCTTGGCGGGCGAAGCCTTCCGGCCCCCGTTGCAAATAAATCGCAATCTTCTAATTTGCCGCCATGGCGCCGCAGGACATCAGCAAGCTGATCGTCCGGACTTCGATGAAGGACCGGGCCGCGTTCGATCTGCTTTACAGGCAGACCAGCGCGAAACTTTTCGGTGTCTGCCTCCGTGTCTTGAAGGACAGGGGAGATGCGGAAGAAGCGCTGCAGGAGGTCTTCGTCAAGATCTGGACGAAGGCGGACCGTTTCGCGGTTTCCGATCTGAGCCCGATTTCCTGGCTGGTGGCCATTGCGCGCAATCACGCGATCGATCGCATCCGGGCGCGGCGCAGTCCTTCCGCCAACATCGATGTGGCCCTCGACGTCGCCGATCCGACGCCGGGACCCGAGGCGATGGCTGTGGCGGGCGGCGAGGCCGAACGCATCCACCATTGCCTCGACGAACTTGAACAAGACCGGGCGGCGGCCGTCCGGGGCGCTTATTTGAGCGGCGAAAGCTATGCCGAGCTGGCGGAGCGCTTCAAGGTTCCGCTGAACACGATGCGGACCTGGCTGCGGCGAAGCCTGCTCAAACTGAGGGAATGCCTGGAAAGATGACGCTGGCGGAAGACAACGGACCGGAACGTGGAGGCGACGACCTGCTCGCCGCCGAATACGTTCTCGGCGTTCTGCCAGCCGACGAACGGCGGATCGCGTCCCGCCGCATCGACACCGAGACGGCGTTTGCCCGCCTGGTCGATACCTGGGAGGTCCACTTCGCGCCGATGGCCGCCGCCTACGCCGCGGTCGAGCCGCCGGCTTCGGTCAAGGTGGCGATCGACCGCCGCCTCTTCGCGTCGACTTCTTCCACATCCCCGGCGCCCGGTGGCACCTTGTGGACGAGCCTTGCCTTCTGGCGCGGCCTCGCTGCCGCGGCCATTGCCGCTTTGGCCGTCTATATCGCCCTGCCATACGTCAATCCGCCGGTTCAGCCGCCCGGCACCAGGCTGGTCGCCTCGCTCGCGGCCGACAACAGCAACGTCAAATACCTCGCCGTCTATGACGCCGGCCGCCATGAGGTCGGCCTGTCGCTGGTCTCCGGCGATCACGGCGCCGGCAAGGACTTCGAGCTGTGGATGATCGAAGGCAAGAACGCGCCGGTCTCGATGGGCGTCATCCCTGCCGGCCAGACCGCGCGCATGGCCGTTACCCCTGCCGTCCAGCAGAAGCTCGCGCAAGGCGCCGTGCTCGCCGTCAGCCTCGAGCCTTCGGGCGGTTCGCCGACCGGCCAGCCGACCGGACCGGTCGTCGCCGCGGGTGACCTGAAGGGCATCTGACCGTCGTTTCGGCACAATCACGCCCATAAAGACTAATCGCAGTCTATTTTCTGTCAGCAGATGACGGGGGAATTCTGTCGCCCTAGTAGGCTGGCGCATTTGAAATAAATTGCATGAAGAAAAAAAATTGCAACAGTCGTGAAACTAGCTTTTCGGTAGTCCCGTATCTCCTAGCGTTCCCAAGGATGGGAAAAACAACCCGAGGAGACTGACACAATGCGTAAACTCGCCACCCTTTTGCTTGCTTCAACGCTCGGCCTTTCCGTGATCGGCGCAGTTGCCTATGCCAACCCGATGGTCGGCGGCGCGCCGATGTATGCCAAGAAGAACATCATCGAGAACGCCGTCAATTCGAAGGACCACACCACGCTGGTCGCCGCGGTCAAGGCCGCCGGGCTTGTCGACACGCTGCAGGGCGCAGGTCCGTTCACCGTTTTCGCGCCGACCAACGAAGCCTTCGCGGCGCTGCCCGCCGGCACGATCGACATGCTGCTCAAGCCCGATAACAAGGACAAGCTGACCAAGGTGCTGACCTGCCACGTCGTCGCCGCCAAGGCGCTGGCAGCCGATGTCGCCAAGATGGCCAAGGCCGATGGCGGCGCCCACCAGGTCAAGACCGTCGGCGGTTGCGAGCTGACGCTGAAGGCCAGGGGCGGCAAGGTCACCGTCACCGACGAGAACGGCAATGTCGCCCACGTCACCATCGCCGATGTCCGCCAGTCAAACGGCGTCATCCACGTCATCGACAAGGTTCTCTTGCCGAAGATGTAACAAAGCGGACCTGGCCGGCGAAGACATGACTGAGCGCCGGCCGCGACATCCAAGATCCGCGCCGCCGGCAAGGGTGTGCTCCGCGCTCCCGCAAGGGCGGCGCGGAGCAGCAATTCCAGGAAAGCGCAAAGCGGTTTTCGGTCTGGGGTTGTTTAAGACAACCGATAGCGCGTCACCGGCTTTTGATTTTCGGGCGGCGCTCTATCTTGGCAAAATGCGTCAGGAGGAACGGCCATGAACCGTCGCGATTTTCTCTGGAGCGGGGCTGCCGCCACCGCTCTCATCGTCGGAACCGGGGCGATGCTGCGCGCCGGCGGACCAAAGCCCGCTCTCGCCGCCGAAACCTTCGAGGTCACCAAGACCGACGCCGAATGGCATGCCATTCTGTCGGACGAAGCCTTCGACGTGCTGCGCAAGCAGGGCACTGAATATCCCGGCACCAGCCCGCTGCTCAACGAGCACCGCAAGGGCATCTTCGCCTGCGCCGGCTGCGACCTGCCGGTCTACCCGTCTGAGACAAAATTCGATTCCGGCACCGGCTGGCCGAGCTTCTACCAGGAGATCGCCAACTCCATCGGCAAGACCGAGGACACTTCGCTCGGCATGACGCGCACCGAGGTGCATTGCCGACGCTGCGGCGGTCATCTCGGCCATGTCTTCGACGACGGCCCGCCGCCTACCGGACTGCGCCACTGCATCAACGGCGTGGCGCTGAGCTTCAAGCCGGCCGCGGCTTGAGCGGCGCCTTCTCGGACCGACTTCAGTCGAGGCCGAAGATGGTGATGCTGGGCTTGGCCAGCATCAGCCAGAAGATCGCGACCACGCAGAAGAAAGCGGGGAAGCCGAAGGCGAACCAGACCCGGTAGAGCCGGTCGAACCCGGGCGGCAGCGCGGACGCTTCCGCCGCCGCTTGCCTCGCCATGTCGCGCAGCCGGATCTGGATCCAGACCACCGGCAGCCAGAACAGGCCGACAACGACATAGAGGGCCAGCGCCAGCAGGATCCATCCCTCGTTGAGCGGCCAGCCGATGCTGCGCGCCAGGCCGTAGCCGGTCAGCGGCTGCAGCACCACGGCGGTGGCCGTGAAGACCGTGTCGGCAATCACCACGATGCCGGCGACATGGGCGACGACGCGGGGATCGCGCGTCCTGACGGCCATCACCATGAAGAAGGCGATGCCGATCCCGGTGCCGAACAAAACCGTCGCGCCGAGCACATGGACAAGCCGAAGAATATCCTCGAGCGGCATCAGCGTTCGTCCAGTATGGCCAGGGCCGTGAGCGTCAGCAGCATCGACGGCACCACCTTGACCAGGGGACCGAGCGGGTCGAGCCAGAGCGCTGGTTCCGCCAACGTCGCGGCGGGCAGGTATATCAGCGTCAGCAGGAGCATGCCGAGCAGAGCGCGCCGCGCCCAGGGCCGGAACAGCACCGCAACCCCCAGCGCGATATCGGCAAGGCACGTCGCCGCCAGCATGGCGCTCGCCGGCCGGTCGGGCAGGAAGCTGGCGAAATGACCGCGCGCCTCGAATCCTAGGAACGGCGCGATACCCGAGACCACCCAGAACAGCGCGAGCGTGACGATGATGGGCGCTTTCAGAAGGTAGAGGCGGGCAAACCATAAATCCTGCACGCCCGATGGGGCGGCGGCGAGTGTCTCTGCCGCCGACAAAAGGCGCCGGTCGGCCCGTGACCGCTGCCGAACGCGGACACCGCCCGACATCACCGCCAGTGCCGCGGAGCGAAGCGGCGAGCGCCAGCCAAGCCGCCCGGCGAGATCGGCCAGCCATGTCACCGGCCTCGCGGCCGGCGACGGGACGGCAAGCACCGGGGCAGGTGGCAGTCCAAGCCAGCTGCGGTGCAGGAGGACGATGTCCTTCAGTCTCAGCCCGTCATCGCGGCCCAGCGAGATGTCCGATCCCGGCGGCAGCGTGCCTTGGATGGTGGCGCTGACGGTGGCCGCGACATCGTCAAGCGCAACCGTCATGACCGGGCTGTCCGCATAAGCCAGGGGGATCACGAGCGGAAAGGCGGCGAGAGCTCGCAGCAAGGCGGAGCCGCCATGCGCATTGCGCCCGAGGACCAGCGCCGGGCGCAGGATGACATGGCGCACGCCGCTTGCCGTGAGCGCCGCATCGGCGCGCCGCTTGGTGTCGAGAAAGGGCAGGTCGGAGCCGGCTCCCTCCGTTTCCGCCGATATCTGCACGATCAGCAAATCCCGTCCGCGTGCCGCCTCATAGAGGGCTAGCATGGCCCGTTCCTGGATGGCGCCGACATCGTCCGAGTAGCCGTCCTGCAGCGCGCCGGCGCAATTGACGACCACTTGCTGCCCGTCCAGCGCATCCTGCCAGTCCTCGCGCCGCGTCATCCCGGTTAGGTTGGCCTTCAGCCAGCGAGCTTGCGACATCTTCAGCGCCGCGCGCGCCGGCTCGCGCCCAAGCCCTGTGACCTGGTGGCCTTCCTCGGTCAGTTTCCGTGCAACGGCCGAACCGATGAAGCCGGTCGCGCCGAGAATCAGGATGTTCATGCCGGAACTCTAGAGCGCTTCAGCGTTTCACGGAATCGCCGAACCGCTCTCAGCATTGGTGTTACGCAATTCCGGATGAGGGCTGCGGCGACGTCGCCGAGCCTAGCCGTTACACACCTTTCCTGGAATTGATCTGGCCGATGCGCGACGTGAATGCCAAGGCTTCCGCCGGGCTGCGGCGCAGCTCTCTGCCAGGCGGGCGGATTTAAAAGAATGACCCCGGAAATCGTCGCCGATTTCCGGGGTCACGTGTTGAGGAGACCAGGCGGGGGTTCCGGCTCCTCAATGGCCTCCGCCGCCACCGCCGCGCTGCTGCGCCGGCTTGTTGATGAACAGCACGAAGAATCCGAGCGAGGCAAACAGCACCGTCAGCATCATGAACACGTCCATGAAGGACAAAAGCGCCGCCTGCTGATGAACCATGCCCGACAATTTCGAGATCGCCGCGCTGCCCGCGTCGAGGCCGGCGGTCTGCTCGAAGTTCAGCGTCATGTTCTGCAGCTTGGTCTGCGCGGCCTGGCTGCCCCACTGCACATGCTCGGCAAGCCGCGCATAGTGGAAGGCGTTGCGGTCGATCAGCACCGTGTTGATCAGCGCGAGCCCCACGGCGCCGCCGAGATTGCGGGTCAGGTTGAACAGGCCCGACGCATTCTTCAGCCGTTCCGGCGGCAGGGTGCCCAGCGCAATGTTGTTGATCGGCACCATGCACAGCATCATCGAGCAGCCGCGCAGGATCTGCGGGATCAGCAGTTCGTAAAAGTCCCAGTCGGCGGTGAGATGCGTCATCCACCAAGTGCCCGTGGCGAAGCCGACGAAGCCGATCATCATCATCAGCCTGAGATCGATCTTGTTCGACAGGATGCCGGCGACCGGCGCGGTGAAGAACATCGCCAGGCCGCTGACGAACAGCGCCTCGCCGATCATCATCGAATCGTAGCCGCGGATGCGCCCGAGGAACACCGGATACAGATAAGTGAGCCCGTAAAGGCCGATGCCGACGACGAAGGAAAACAGCGAACCGAAGGCGAAGTTGACGTTGCTGAAGGCCCTCAGGTCGACGATCGGCTCCTCGGCGGTGAAGACGCGCCAGAAGAAGATGATGCCGCCGATGGTCATGATGATGGCGCAGGCAAAGACGGCCGGCTCCTGCAGCCAGTCATGGTTCGGGCCCTCCTCCAGCACATATTCCATGCAGCCGAGGAAGGCGGCCATGCCGATCAGGCCCCACCAGTCGAACTTGGAGAACAGTTTCAGGTTGGGCTTGTCGAAGTCGATCAGTGCCCACGCCGCCGTCGCCACCAGGATGCCGGGCACGACATTGATCAGGAACAGCCAGTGCCAGGACAGGGCATGGCTGATATAGCCGCCCACCGTCGGGCCGATCGTCGGCGCCAGCGTCGCCACCAGGCCGATCATCGGCGAAACGACGGCGCGCTTGGAAGGCGGGAAGATGGTGAAGGCGGCCGCGAACACGCTGGGGATCATGCCGCCGCCGATGAAACCCTGGATGGCGCGGTAGACGATCATCTGGTCGATGTTGGTGGCGGTCGCGGCGAGCGCGCTGGCCGCGGTGAAGCCGGCGGCCGCGGTGGTGAACAGCACGCGCGTCGACAGCATGCGGCTGAGGAAGCCCGACAGCGGGATCATCACCACCTCGGCGATCAGATAGGCGGTCTGCACCCACGGGATCTCGTCGGAGCTGGCGCTGAGGCCCGCCTGGATTTCCGACAGCGAGGCCGACACGATCTGGATGTCGAGGATCGCCATGAACATGCCGAACACCATCGCCAGGAAGGCGACGACGCGGCGCACAGGCATTTGGTCCGCGGGCAGCGCCGGCGCAGCGGCCGCCGGACGTGCGGGCATTGATCCTGCGGTAATGGTTGCGGTTGCCATCTCATGGCCTCCCTGGGCAATTCCAGGACAACCGCGTGGCGGCTTTCGTCCGGAAATGCGTCGAAACATATGGTCGGAGCGGGTCTGCCGCTCGAAAGCAGGCTGGGCGGCTCGGCGCTCGAATGGCCACCGAACCGCCCCCCGATCAGTTGGTCGTCGAAGCCGGCGCGGTGCGGCTGTCGACCGCGACGACGACGCTCAGGCCGGCGCGCAGCTTGCCAGTCTTCAAGACGTCGGCCGGCACGTCGATGCGCACTGGCACGCGCTGCACCACCTTGGTGAAGTTGCCGGTGGCGTTTTCCGGCGGCAGCAGCGAGAACACCGCGCCCGAAGCCGGCGCGAGCGAGGAGACCGTGCCTTCGAAGCTCTGGCCGTCGATCGCGTCTACGGTGATGCGGACCTTCTCGCCGGGCATCATGCGGCCGAGCTGCGTCTCCTTGAAGTTGCCGACGATGTAGAGCTTGTCCATCGGCACGACGACGGCGAGCTTCTGGCCGGGGCTGACGAGGTCGCCCTGCTCGACCGAGCGGTTGCCGACGACGCCGTCATAGGGCGCCTTCAGCACGGTGAAGGAGAGGTCGCGCTGGGCCTTGTCGCGGGTGAGCTGCAGCGAGGCGAGCGTCGAGGCCTGCTCCGCGCGCTGTGCTTCCAGGACGCCGATATTGGCCTGCGCCGCGGCGATCTGGGCATCGGCGCCAACAAGCGCCGCCTTGGCCTGGTCGAGCGCGGTCTGGGCGTCGTCGAGCTGCGCCTGCGAGCCGACACGGGTCTTGAGCAGCTGTGCGGCGCGGTCCTGGGCGCGCGCCGCATTGTCGGCGGCAGCCTGGTCGGCAACCTTCGAGGCCTGGGCCTGTTGCAGCGAAGCTTGGGCCGCCTTGGTCTGGGCGTCGATGCGGTCGAGCGTCTTCGCCAGCGTGGCGATCTGCGCCTCGGCCTGGGCGACGGCGATCTTGTAGTCGCCATTGTCGATGACGAACAGCGGATCGCCGGCTTTGACCTTCTGGTTCTCGCTCACCAGCACCTTGTCGATATAACCGGATATTTTCGGCGACACGAACGACATATCGGCCTGGACATAGGCGTCGTCGGTGGAGATCATGAACCGGCCGTCGGTCCAGTAGTTATAGCCATAGTAGGAACCGGCGCCGAGCAGGGCCAGGCCGATGATCGGCAAAAGGAAAGAGCGCACCGAACGCTTCTTCTTGGCGGGTGCTTCAGCCGCGGGCGTCGCAACCGGAGCGGCGGGCTGGACAGGGATTTCCGGAGCCTCGGTCGACGGCTGGACCTTGGCGTTGGGAAACGTACGGACTTCGGCGGTGGCGGGCGCGTTGGAGGACATGGGTAACTCTCTGGATGTCAGTCAGACTGAACCGTTCGGTTCGAATTGGTCATTGACATAGCGCGGGAAGAGGATCATATCAAGAGGAAATCGAACCGAGTGGTTCGAAATATTTTCTAAGGAATGACTTCCATGGTCGACACGACAGCGGACAGCGATCTGCTCGACTTGCGCAAGGGCCGTCCGGCGGCCGGGCAGGATCCGGTCAAGCGCGCCCAGATCATTGAAGGCGCGCGGCGCGTCTTCATAGACAAGGGCTTCGAGGCCGCCTCGATGAACGATATCACGCGCGAGGCTGGCGTCTCCAAGGGCACGATCTACGTCTATTTCGAAAACAAGGAAGAGCTGTTCGAGGCTCTCATCGAGGAAGAGCGCGGCACCATCTTCAAGAACTTGTATGAGGCGCTCGATCATTTCGAGGACCTGCGCAGGACGCTGGTCAAGTTCGGCATGGGGCTCTCGGCCAAGATCACGTCGGTCAAGGTCATCCAGGCGCAGCGCACCGTGGTCGGTGCCGCCGACCGGATTCCCGAGCTCGGCGCTCGTTTCTACGAACGCGGCCCGAAGCGCGGCCACGACAGGATGATGGTTTTCCTCGATGAGGCGGTCGCGCGCGGCCTGCTCAAGATCGACGATGTCGATCTTGCCGCCTATCAGTTCACCGAGCTCTGCCTCGCCGGCCTGTTCCGCCAGTGCATCTTTTCCTATCGCACCAAGGCGCCGAGCCAGGCCGAGATCGAGCGCGTCGTCACCTCCGGTGTCGATGTGTTTCTCAAGGCCTACGGCACGGAAAAATTCTTCGCCGAGGAACGGGCTTCCGCGTCGGCCTGATTGTCCCGGCTTGCGAAGTCCGTTGCGGGCGGCAAGCCTTGAGAATTCGCGCCCGCGAGCTGAAAACTTTGCCGTATCGCGGCGGACCTCACGTGCCGTGAAGACCGTCTGCCGATCCTTTTCAGACGCCGATCGGCATCCTCCACGGGCGCTTTCGGAAGGACCTGTTAACCATCGCTTTCTATGTCTCGGGAGACGTTCAATCGGCGAGTCTCGAGTATGACATCCATGCGCTTTCCCCGTGCCAATCTCTCCGGCGATTCCGCTTATCAAGGCGACAACGATCACGGCGCAGACGGGCGCCGTGGCGGGGTTCCACAAGCGCAAGCGGGACAGGTCGTGACGTTGCGGTCCTCAAACCAGGGCGAAACGAATGCCGTTCGCAGCGCGTCCTCCGAATCGGCCGATGGCGGCGAGTTCCACCGCCCGGCCTGGCAGGATTATTTCTTCCTTGCGCCCAATGTGCGGTTCACCCGCACGCCCGACACCGATCTCACCCGGCGGGCCGCTCCGCAGGAAGATGCCGCGCCGGCCAAGACTCCGGCACGCGCGCCCGTCCGGCCTGCACCGGCGACGCCGCCGGCCAATTCAGTTCGGACCATTCCCGCGGCTCCCGCCGTTCGAGCCGCGGCACCGGCGCAAGCCAAACCGGTCGTCGGCCCTTCCGCCGCCACGCCCGTCGCTCCCGCTGCACCGCCCCAGCCCACCGCCGCTCCGGCACAAAAGCCGCGTCAGAGCGGACTGCGCTGGTCCTATCTTTCCGATCACGCCTTCTTCGAATTCGGCATGCCTTTCCTCGCCGAGCGCCTGGCGCGGGCGCGCCTGAATGAAGCGGGCCAGGCCCCCGCGGTGCCAGTGTCGCCGCCCGTCAGGCCGATGCCGGCGCCGGCGGCGCAACCGATACCGCCCCGCGCCGCCTTCATGGGCGAGGCGACATCGTTCTACCGGGTCATCGAGTGGCGCTCCAACGCGGCGGATATGAGCCCTGCTCCGGCGCCGGCGCCGGCACCGCCCCAAGTAGCCGCCCAGCTGGCACCCGCCGAGAACATGCCGGTTCCCGCGCCGGCAAGCGCAAGGATGGCGAGGCAGGCGCCCTCCCTGCCCATCGCCGGCGAGGTCGTGCCGTTGCCGGCTTCCGTCGGCTACGAGCTTCCCTCCGAGGAACTCCTGCAGATGCCGCCGGAAGGCCAGGGTTTCTATATGTCGCAGGAGCGGATGGAGCAGAACGCCGACCTGCTCGAAAGCGTGCTGGAGGATTTCGGCGTCAAGGGCGAGATCATCCATGTCCGGCCGGGTCCGGTCGTCACGCTTTACGAATTCGAGCCGGCGCCGGGCGTGAAATCCAGCCGCGTCATCGGCCTGGCCGACGACATCGCCCGCTCGATGTCGGCGATCTCGGCGCGCGTCGCCGTGGTGCCGGGCCGCAACGTCATCGGCATTGAGCTGCCCAACGAGACGCGCGAGACGGTCTATTTCCGCGAGCTGATCGGATCGGCCGGTTTCCGCAACACCTCCTGCAAGCTGGCGCTCGGCCTCGGCAAGACGATCGGCGGCGAACCGGTCATCGCCGAGCTCGCCAAGATGCCGCATCTGCTGGTGGCGGGCACCACCGGTTCCGGCAAGTCGGTCGCCATCAACACCATGATCCTGTCGCTGCTCTACCGGATGAAGCCGGAGGAATGCCGCCTCATCATGGTCGATCCCAAGATGCTGGAACTCTCCGTCTATGACGGCATCCCGCATCTTCTGACGCCGGTCGTCACCGATCCGAAGAAGGCGGTCACGGCGCTCAAATGGGCGGTGCGCGAGATGGAGGACCGCTATCGCAAGATGGCGCGCCTCGGCGTGCGCAACATCGACGGTTACAACCAGCGCGCTGCCGGCGCCCGCGACAAGGGCGAGGTCGTGACCATGCAGGTGCAGGCGGGCTTCGAGAAGGGCACCGGCGAGCCGCTGTTCGAGGAACGCGTGATCGACCTCGCGCCGATGCCTTATATCGTCATCATCGTCGACGAGATGGCCGACCTGATGATGGTGGCCGGCAAGGAGATCGAAGGCGCCATCCAGAGGCTGGCGCAGATGGCGCGCGCCGCCGGCATCCATCTGATCATGGCGACGCAACGCCCGTCGGTCGACGTCATCACCGGCACGATCAAGGCCAATTTCCCGACCCGTATCTCCTTCCAGGTGACGTCCAAGATCGACAGCCGCACGATCCTCGGCGAGCAGGGCGCCGAGCAGCTGCTCGGCCAGGGCGACATGCTGCACATGGCCGGCGGCGGGCGCATTTCGCGCGTGCACGGCCCCTTCGTTTCCGACCTGGAGGTCGAGCATGTCGTGGCGCATCTGAAAGCGCAGGGCCGTCCCGAATATCTCGACACCGTCACCGCCGACGAGGAAGAGGCTGAGGAGGCGGCCGATTCCGGCCCGGTCTTCGACAAGGGCCCGATCGGAGAGGAGGATGGCGACGCGCTCTTTGAGGAAGCGGTCAAGGTGGTCAAGCGTGACAAGAAATGCTCGACCTCCTACATCCAGCGCCGTCTCGGCGTCGGCTACAACCGCGCCGCCTCGCTGGTCGAGCGCATGGAGAAGGAAGGCCTGGTCGGCGCCCCCAACCATGTCGGCAAGCGCGAGATCCTCACCGGCCGGCGCGATCGCGAGCCGGAGCGCGAAGAGACGGACTGAGCGGCGCGCGCACGCCCCCTCATCCGGCCGCTTCGCGGCCACCTTCTCCCCGTGGGGGAGAGGAGACTGGCGCCAGCGCCGGCAATCTCCTCTCCCCTAGGGGAGAGGTCAGCCGAGCGAAGCGGAGGCTGGGTGAGGGGGAGCGCCATACGCGGCTGGCTCGCTCCGAGGCCACAACCGCGTCAGCCGCCGTTCGCCACCAGCACGATCGCGGCGCGCAGCTCGTCGAGACCCGAGGCTTTTTCCGATGATGTCGCCAGGACCACCGGGAACGCCGCCGGCCTCTTCTTGATCTTGGCCAGCGTCTCCTCGATCAGCCTCGGCACGCCGGCGGCCTTGATCTTGTCGGTCTTGGTCAGGACCACCTGGTAGGACACCGCCGCCTTGTCGAGCAGGGTCAGCACTTCCTCGTCCTTGGCCTTGATGCCGTGGCGCGCGTCGATCAGCACATAGACGCGTTTCAGCGTCACGCGGCCCTGCAGATATTCGTAGATGAGTTTCGTCCACTCATCGACCTTGTCCTTCGGGGCGCTGGCATAGCCGTAGCCGGGCATGTCGACCAGCGCCATCGGCGGCAGGTCGGCGCCCTCGCCGGAGAATCCGTCCGGCACGAAATAGTTGAGCTCCTGCGTGCGCCCTGGCGTGTTCGAGGTGCGCGCCAGGCCCTTGTGGCCGACCAGCGCGTTGATCAGCGACGACTTGCCGACATTAGAGCGGCCGGCAAAGGCGATCTCCGGCGGTCCTTCCGGGGGCAGGAACTTCATCGACGGCACGCCGCGGATGAAGATCCAGCCGCGGGTGAACAGCTCTGGATCGATCGCCATCTTGTCGCTTTTCGTGTTGGGCGCGCTCAAGCCGCAGCCTCCAGTTTTGCAATGTCGGCGCCGCGAATGGCGTCGAGGTTGCGGCTGATCTTGTCGACCGGCCAGTCCCACCAGGCCGCCTTGAGCAGGCGGCGCACGGTAAAGTCGTCGAAGCGCATCTTCACCACCTTGGCAGCATTGCCCGCAACGATCGCATAAGGCGGCACGTCGTGCGTGACAACCGATTTCGCCGCAACGATGGCGCCATTGCCGATCCGGACGCCCGGCATGATCACCGCATCCATGCCGATCCAGACGTCATTTTCGACAATCGTGTCGCCGCGGATCTCCTTCGACCATGTCTCAGGGTCGAAGCCCTCCTCCCAGCCATGCCCGAAAATGTTGAACGAATAGGTCGAGAAGCCGGACATCGCGTGGTTGGCGCCATTCATGATAAAGCGCGCGCCCTCCGCGATGGCGCAGAACTTGCCGATCACCAGCCGGTCGCCGATGAAGTCGTAGTGGTGCAGCACGCATTTCTCGGCGAATTTGTCCGGACCGTCGGGATCGTCGTAGTAGGTGAAGTCGCCGATCTCGATGTTGGGCGACGTCACCAGCGGCTTCAGGAAGCCGACGCGGGGATGCATCGCGATCGGATGCTTGATGTTGGGGTTGGGTCCGGTCACCGCGGTCCCCTCCATGGCTAGAGCAATTCCAGGAAAAGTGTGAGCGGTTTTCAGTCCGGAATTGCGTAAAAACAGAGAGACAGCGCGTTCCGGCGCGGTCAACGTCCGATCAAACTAACGTGATCCGGCCGCGGGCACCAACCGTTCAGTGGTTGCCGCGGCAGATCACGATCGGGTTGGAAAGGGCGCTGTCGAAGCCGCTGCCCTGATAGACTTGGACGTTCGACGCTCCAGGCGGCAGCGAGAAGCTGCCTTCGACGATTTTCTGCTCGCCGGCCGTCGTGTGCAAGGCCCAGCTGAAGGTGCAGAATTGCGGCGGCGCCTTGGGTTGCACGTGACTGCAATTGAGCTGCGCGCCACCCAGCATCGCCGCTCCGCCGCAGCTCACCGCGTCCTTCGCGGTGGCCGGAAAAGCGTATCCCATGAGCAGCGCCAGCATGGCGGTCTTGAGCCGGTTCATCGTCTTGTCCTCGTCGAAAACCCAAGCCGGTCCGGCGGGTTCTGGCCTATGCGATATTTTTACCAAGCGCCTTAGTCGGTCTTGCGCTGCGCGTCCAGCGGGATTATGTGCATGATGATAATAAGCATGCTCACGAAAAGTTGTCGCCGACTCGCTGACCTCCCATGTCCACCTCGCCCACCCTCAGCTTCGTGCTGCACGACGCCGCGCGCCTTTTCGGAACACGCTTGACCAATTGCAATCTGCTCGAGGCCTGTACCCAGCCGGCCGTCGACCGGGAGAAAATCCATGTCTGAAGGAACCTCACCCAGAAAGCCCGCCGACGAAGACATTGTCGGCGAAAGAGCAAGCGACCAGGTCATTCGCCTGGACAGCCAGCGCGAGCAAAGGCGCGGCAACAATCCGCCTGTCGTCGAGGACGACGAGCTGGAAGCGCCCGTGGCGCCGGAGCCGGCGACGCTGGAGGCTCCCTCGGCTCAGCCGAAGCCGGCTGCCGTCACGGTGGCCCCGCCCGCCCCCGCCAGGCCGCGCCGCAGCCTGACGCGGCCGATCCTGTTTGCCCTGCTGCCCGTCGCGCTGGCGGCCGGCGGCTACTATTACGTCGTCGGCGGCCAGATCATGACCACCGACAATGCCTATATCCAGGCGCAGTCGCTCGGCGTGTCGACCGACGTCTCCGGCACCGTCGACGAGATCGACGTGCACGACAACCAGTCCGTGAAGAAGGGCGACGTGCTCTTTCGCCTGCGGCCTGCCTCCTTCGAGACCGCGCTCGCCGGCGCCAAGGCGCAGCTCGGCACGGTGCGCAACCAGGTGCTGACCCTGCAGGCAAGCTACCGGCAGTCGCTGGCGTCGATCGACCAGGCCGAGGCCGACATCCCCTATTACGAGTCGGCCTTCCAGCGTCAGCAGGACCTGCTCAAGACCTCGACCGCCTCCAAGGCGAGCTTCGACAGCGCCCAGCACGATCTCGTCGCGGCCCGCCAGAAGGTGACCGTTGCCAAGGCGCAGGCGCAGGCGATGCTTGCCCAGCTCGGCGGCGACGCCAGCCAGCCGGTCGAGCAGAACCCGTTCTACCTGCAGGCCCAGTCGGCGGTGGACGACGCGCAGCGCAACCTCAACGATTCCGTCGTCAGGGCGCCGTTCGACGGCATCGTCACCAATGTCGACGCGCTGCAGGTCGGCAAGTACCTGCCGGCCTCGCAGCCGGCCTTCAGCCTGGTGTCATCGACCGACATCTGGATCGCCGCCGAGCCGAAGGAAACCGAGCTCACCTATGTGCGCCCCGGCCAGAAGGCGACCATCAGCATCGACGGCTATCCGGGCGAGGTCTGGCACGGCACCGTCGGCTCGATCAGCCCCGCATCGTCGTCGAGCTTCTCGCTGCTGCCGGCGCAGAACACCAGCGGCAACTGGGTGAAGGTCGTGCAGCGCATCCCGATGCGCGTGACGATCGACGATCCGGACGGCAAGCCGCCGCTGCGCGGCGGCATGAGCGCTGTGGTCGACATCGACACCGGCCACGCGCGCGGCCTGCCCGATTTCATCACCAGCCTCTTCAAGCAATCCGGGTCAAAGTCATGACAACGGCTTCCGCGACAGGCGCGCCCGTGGTCGCCAATCGCGGCGCCATCACCGCCTGCGTCATCCTGGCGGTCATCATGCAGGCGCTGGACACCACCATCGCCAACGTCGCGCTGCCCTATATCCAGGGCAGCGTCTCGGCCAGCGCCGACCAGATCAACTGGGTGCTGACCTCCTATATCGTCGCCGCCGCGGTGATGACGCCGCCGTCGGGCTATCTGGCCAACCGCTTCGGCCGCAAGCGCATCCTTCTGGTGGCGATCACCGGATTCGTCGTCGCTTCCGTGCTGTGCGGTTTCGCGCAGTCGCTGCCGCAGATCGTCGGCTTCCGCCTGCTGCAGGGCCTGTTCGGCGCGGCGCTCGTGCCGCTTTCGCAGTCGATCCTGCTCGACATCTACAGCGCCGAGGAGCGCGGCTCGGCCATGGCGCTGTTCGGCGTCTCGGTCATGGTCGGCCCGGTGCTGGGGCCGGTCATCGGCGGCTGGCTGACCGAGAACGTCTCCTGGCGCTGGGTGTTCTACATCAACGTGCCGATCGGCGCGCTGGCCTTTTTCGGCGTCTCGATGTTCGTCCAGGAAACCAAGCTCGACCTCAAGGCCAGGCTCGACTGGCTGGGCTTCGGCATGCTCAGCCTCGCCATCGCCTCGCTGCAGATGTTCCTCGACCGCGGCGAGCAGCTCAACTGGTTCTCCTCGGCCGAGATCATCGTCGAGGCGCTGGTCTGCGCGTCGGCCTTCTACATCTTCATCGTCCACACTTTCACCGCGCGCGACACTTTCGTGAACCCGCGGCTGTTCCTCGACCGCAACTTCGCCGTCGGCATGATCTTCATCTTCATCATCGGCATCACCTATCTCGCCTCTCTGGCGCTGATGACGCCCTATCTGCAGACGCTGATGGGCTACCCGGTGGTGACGGCCGGCATCGTCATGGGGCCGCGCGGCCTCGGCACCATGGCCTGCATGTTCGTGGTCGGCCGCCTGGTCGGCAAGGTCGACACACGCTGGCTGCTGTTCATCGGCCTCGCCATCACCGCCTGGGCGATGTACGACATGACCGGCTGGACGCCGGCCGTCTCGCAATGGACGATCATCAGCACCGGCTTCATCCAGGGTGCAGGCCTCGGCTTCCTGTTCGTGCCGCTCACCACCATCACCTTCGCCACGCTGGCGCCGGAGCGGCGCGCGGAAGGCACCGGCCTCTACAATCTGTCGCGCAACATCGGCTCCAGCGTCGGCATCTCGGTGGTCTCGGCGCTGCTGACGCAGAACCAGCAGATCAACCACGCCAACATCGCCACCTATGTGACGCCCTACAATCCGGCCTTCGGCGACCCGGCGATCTCACAGGCGCTGAGCCCTTACACCGCCGCCGGCCGCGCCGCGCTCGACGGCCTCGTCACGCTGCAGGCGACGATCATCTCGTATATCGACGACTTCAAGCTGATGATGATCCTGTCTCTGACCGCGATCCCGCTGGTGCTTCTGCTGCGCAAGCCGTCCACGCCGGCCAAGGTCGATCACAGCGCGGCCATGGAATAGAGGACCGGGATCCCGCCGCCCGCGGGACCCCGGCCTGTCGGACGACCTCCCAAACACCGGCGTCGCTGCGCCGGAAGCCGTCCGGCCTTTTTGGGGAGGACTGGAATCATACGAAGCGGGTGCGGGCGGAGTTTCAGAAACTCCTGGTAATTTGCCGAAAATTGTTCCGCCCCGGCATATCGAGCGGACAATCATGTATGAGCTTGGTGGCGAAGGCCAACGCCGATCAAGGCATGCCGGTTATCTGAACTCAGAAAGCCATACGCGATCGCCTTGCCCGAATGGCGCCGACGTTGGAGATCGGCCGAACCCCCGTGATGTCGTCATCCTCGGGCTTGACCCGAGGATCCATTCCGTGACCTCTGCCGCGGAGTGTGACGGTCCAGAATTCTATAACCGTTGCAACGCCTTGGCGTAACGGCATGGATTCCAGGGTCTGCGCGCGTCGCTTCGCTCCTTGCTCCGCCCTGGAATGACGACCGGGAAGAGGGGCACGGCTAATCGCGAAGGTTGGCGCTGTCCCGTCGGTATCTCCAACGAGAAACCCCGGCCATGGACCGGGGTTCGCTTTGGAAGTTCAGGCGGCCTTCTATTCAGCCGGCGATGGTTTCTTGCGGAACATCGCCGCCAGATTGTCCCACAATTCGATCTTGGCGCCCTGGCGCTTCATGATCACGCCCTGCTGCAGGATCGACAGCGTGTTGTTCCAGGCCCAGTAAATGACGAGGCCGGCCGGGAACGAGCCCATCATGAAGGTGAAGATCACCGGCATCCAGGTGAAGATCGCGGCCTGCGTCGGGTCCGGCGGCGCGGGGTTCATGCGCATCTGCAGGAACATGGTGATGCCCATCACCACCGCCCAGGCGCCCATATGCGGCAGGAAGGCGGGCGCGGCGAAAGGCAGCAGGCCGAACAGGTTGAAGATCGACGTCGGATCGGGCGCCGCAAGGTCGTGGATCCAGCCGAAGAACGGCGCGTGCCGCATCTCGATGGTGATGTAGAGCACCTTGTAGAGCGAGAAGAAGACCGGGATCTGCAACGCCACCGGCCAGCAGCCAGCGAGCGGATTGATCTTCTCGGTCTTGTAGAGCTCCATCATCGCCTGCTGCTGCTTCATCTTGTCGTCCGCGTATTTCTCGCGGATCTCGACCATCTTCGGCTGCACCTTCTTCATGTTCGCCATCGAGGCGTAGGACTTGTTCGCCAGCGGGAAGAAGATCGCCTTGACGATGACGGTCGTGGCGAGGATCGCCAGGCCGAAATTGCCGAAGAATTTGTAGAGCGTGTCGATAAGCCAGAACATCGGCTTGGTGATGAAATAGAACCAGCCCCAGTCGATCAACAGGTTGAACTGGCGAATGTGACGGTCGGCCTCGTAGGCGTTGATCTTGGCGACTTCCTTCGCGCCGGCGAAGATTTCAGACTCGATCGTCGTCGACTGGCCGGGTGCGACGCTGATCGCGTCGGACAGGAAATCGGACTGATAGCTGTGGCTGTGCGGCCCGTCCTTGAACTCGAAATAGGAGAATTTCGGCTGGAAGGGCTGCTTCTCCGTCGGGATAAGCGTCACGGCCCAGTATTTGTCGGTGATGCCGAGCCAGCCATCGGTGGATTTGCCGGGCTTGACTTCCTTGTCCTTCTCGATGGCCGCGTATTTGTACTCCGTCAGGCCCTCACTGCCGGTGACGCCGATCAAGCCTTCATGCAGCACATAGGTGCTGGCGACGGCCGGTTTGTCGAAACGGGTGACGCGCCCGTAATTGTAGAGCGAGACGGCGGCCGTTCCCGAATTCTGCACCGTGTCGGAAACGGTGAACATGTATTCGTTGTCGATCGAGATGGTGCGCTTGAACGTCAGGCCCTTGTCATTGGTGAAGGTCAGCGTCACCGGCGTCGAGGGCGTCAGCGTCGGATTGCCCTCGACGCTCCACACCGTATCCGCGCCCGGCACCGCGCCGGTCGCATCGTTACCGACAAAGCCGATCTCGGCGAAATAGCCATTGGGCAGCGATGAGGGGTTGAGCAGCTCGATCTCGGGCGAGTTCTTGTCGACCGTCTCGGTATAGTGCTTGAGCTTCAGGTCGTCGAGGCGCGCGCCGGTCAGGTTGATCGAGCCCGCGAGGCTGGGCGTGTCGATCTTGACGCGCTTGGTCGCGGCAATGGCCTGGTCGCGGCTGGCGGCGGTCACCGTTTCACCGCCAGGTGCGCCGGGAACGCTGCCGGGCGCCGGGGCCGGCGTTCCGGCCGCGCCGGAGTTGGCGCCCCCGCCCGCTTCCTTCTTCTGCGCCTCGACGCGCTGCTGCTCGATGCGGGCCTGCTCGCGCTGCTGCTCCATCTTCGGGTTCATGTAGAACACCTGCCAGAGCGTCAGGATCAGCACCGACAGCGCGATGGTGATGAAGAAATTGCGGTTGTTTTCCATCGAAAGCCCTTGGCCTATCGTGCGCCGCGTAGCCGGCGGGAAAGCTCGGCCTTCAACTGGCCGAATGGAGTGGCGAGCACGTCTTCACGCCCGACGATGACATAGTCATTGCCGGGCGCCATGTCATCGGCGGCGTGAACGCGCACGGCTTCCCTCAGCCGCCGCCGGACGCGGTTGCGCACCACGGCGTTGCCGACCTTCTTGGTGACGGTGTAGCCGACGCGCGGCGCAAGGTCGTCGCCGCGGTCGAGAACTTCAACGAGAAAAAGCCGTCCGCGGCGTTTCTCGCCGCCGCGCACAGCCAGGAAGTCCGCGCGTTTCAGAAGCCGCCCGGGAGTTTTCCCCTTTGGCTTGCCGGTTGCGGGCAACGATCTCGTCTTTCGTTCAGGCGCTGAGCCGCTTGCGGCCGCGATTACGGCGGGCAGCAACGACGCCACGGCCACCCTTGGTGGCCATGCGGGCACGGAAACCATGCCGGCGCTTACGGACGAGCTTGGACGGTTGGTAGGTACGCTTCATTTGTTTTAATACCGCGGGGTGCGGCCCTTCTTGATTCTGTCACTCTGTAACAGGAGCTTTGCCGGGCCGGCTTAGGCGCGATCGAAACCGCGCCGGGACGAATGGCCCGAGCGTGAGCGGGCTTATAGAAAGAAGGTTTTTGGAAGTCAATCCGCCGTGGTCTCCGGGCATTTTTTCGCTGGACCAAGGTTGAAATTGGCAAAAAAGCCGCAAATCGCATAATCTTGCCCATCAAGGCTTCGTGAAGACCGCGTCATGACGAGTGAAGTCCTGTCCACGGATGAAAAGGCAACCCCGGCGGCGGCAAATCCGACGCGCCGGGTGCCGCTGTCGCGCGGCCTGTCGACCAAGCTTCTTCTTCTCACCATCGCCTTCGTGCTCTTGGCCGAAATCCTGATCTTCCTGCCCTGGATCGCCAGCTACCGGGTCAATTGGCTGAAGGAGCGGTTGAGCACCGCCGCCGCCGTGTCGATCGTTTTGTTGCAGGGCGAGCCGAACTCGCTGTCGCACAACGCACAAAACGACGTGCTGATGGCGATCGGCGCCAAGGCGATTGCCGTGCGCGATGGCGGGGTGTCGCGGCTGCTCGTTGTTTCCGACATGCCGCCGCAGGTCGACGAGCATATCGACATCGCCAATGTCGGCCTGGTCAACGGCATGACCGGCGCGCTCGACACCTTGTTCTTCGGCGGCAAGCGCATGCTGCGCGTCTTCGGTCCGGTCGGCGACAGCGACAAGGAATTCGAGCTGATCATGCCGGATTACCGTCTGCGCGACGCTATGCTCAGATACTCGCGCAATGTCGCCGTCGTCTCGCTGCTCATCTCGCTCTTCACCGCCATGCTGGTCTACGCGGCGATCGACCTGATCATGATCGGGCCGATCCGCACCATGACGCGCTCGATCCTGTCCTTCTCCGAGGCGCCAGACGATCCCGGGCGCATAATCTGTCCGACCGAGCGCTCCGACGAGATCGGCGTCGCCGAGCGCGAGCTGGCGCAGATGCAGGATCGGCTGCAGAAGATGCTGGCCGAGCAGAAGCACCTCGCCGACCTCGGCTTGGCCGTGTCGAAGATCAATCACGACATGCGCAACATCCTGGCTTCCGCGCAGCTCATGTCGGACCGCCTGCGCCAGGTGAAAGACCCGACCGTGCAGTCCTTCGCGCCGAAGCTTTTGCGCGCGCTTGACCGCGCCGTGTCCTATTCCGAAGGCGTGCTTCACTATGGCCGCACGCAGGAGCCGGCGCCGTCACGCCGGCGTCTGCGGCTGCGCCAGCTGGTCGACGACGTGCACGGCCTGCTCGATATCGAGGAAGGCATCGAGTTCATAAACGGCGTCGAGCATGCCTTCGAGGTGGATGCCGATTCCGACCATCTCTTCCGCGTGCTCACCAATCTGTGCCGCAACTCCATTCAGGCGATGGCCGCCGATACGGAGAGGACGGTGGTGCGCCGGCTGGCCGTCGCGGCCGAGCGCCATGGCAGCGTCAGCCGCATCACCGTCACCGACACCGGCCCCGGCCTGCCGCCCAAGGCGCGCGAGAACCTGTTCGCCGCCTTCCGCGGCTCGGCGCGCAGCGGCGGCACCGGCCTTGGCCTGGCGATCGCGCATGAATTGATCCGCGCCCATGGCGGCGCGGTCGAGCTGGTCGAATCGATCGGCGGCCGCACCGTCTTCGCCGTCACCATCCCCGACCAGCCGGTCCGGCTCGACCAGGCGCGCAACGGCCTGCGCCGCCCCGCCTGAGGTGCACCGAGATTCAGGTGAGGCCGGCTTGCAATCGCGACACGCCTCAGCAGGGACCAAAGTACCTGCGACAAAACTTTTGCCGGATCGGCTTGCAATTCTCAAATTCAGTCGTTAGGGAACACTCCACATCGCGGCCGGCCGTCTCGACCGGAACGCGGGGCTTGTGTCAAACACGGCCTGTTGCGCGCCCGTAGCTCAGCTGGATAGAGCACCAGACTACGAATCTGGGGGTCAGGAGTTCGAATCTCTTCGGGCGCGCCAAATTCCCACATTCCGGAACAAAACTGGGAACCGGGGCACCCCCGGTGGACATCTCCGGATGGTCTCAATACCATTCGTGGTAGTGAATTTTTTGAGGGACCCACCTCAATGGCCGAAGAACGCGTCCAGCGTCGTCTTGCCGCCATTTTGGCCGCAGACGTGGTCGGCTACAGCCGTCTCATGGAAGCGGACGAGCAAGGAACCCTCACGGTCCTCAAGGCCCGACGGCGCGATATTCTGGTTCCCCTGATCACGCGATATCGAGGCCGCTTGGTCAAGGTCATGGGTGACGGCGTTTTGGTCGAGTTCGCCAGCGCGGTCGATGCCGTCCAATGCGCAATCGATCTCCAATGCAGCACGGCCGACGCTAACGACAGTTTGCCGGACTCCAAGCGTGTAATCCTGCGCATCGGCATCAATCTCGGCGATATCATCGTGGACGGTAGCGACCTCTACGGCGACGGCGTCAACGTTGCCGCTCGGCTGGAGGCGTTGGGCGAACCTGGCGACATCTGCGTTTCGGGCAGCGTCTACGATCAGGTCAAGCGGAAGCTAGATACCGGTTTCGACGATCTCGGGCTGAAGTCATTGAAGAATATCACTGAGCCCATGCGCGTCTACCGGGTGCGAAATTTGGCGATCGCAGACCGGAAAGGCGAGACCGGGCCGCTACCCCTACCGTCAGAACCATCGATCGCGGTACTGCCTTTCAACAACATGAGCGGCGACGCCGAACAGGACGTGTTCACAGACGGGTTGACTGAAGACCTCATCACTGATCTGTCGCGGAACGCCAGCCTGTTCGTGATCGCCCGCCATTCGACCTTTGCCTACAAGGGAAAGTCCATCGATATCCGGCTGATCGCCCGTGATCTTGGTGTTCGCTATTTGCTGGAAGGCAGCGCCCGCCGTGCCGCCGGTCGTGTGCGCATCAACGTTCAGTTGATCGATGCCGTCAGCGGAGCTCATCTATGGGCGGACCGCTTTGACCGTGATCTTGAAGATATTTTTGCCGTGCAGGACGAGGTAACCGCCAAGATCGTCGAGGCTCTAGTCGGCCGCTTGGTGACCCAGCCGCCGCGCAACCGGCCAAACAGCATGGAAGCCTATGATCTTTGCGTGCGTGGACGGGCGCTGATCGGGATTTCACCGAAGGCGTCGCGCGAATCGCGTCTTTTGTTGCAACGGGCGATCGCGCTCGACCCCGACTATGCGGAGGCGCATCGGCTCCTGGCCTTCCACCTCTGGCAAGCTTGGGCGCAGTGGGGCGAGCCGGAAGTGCCCAACCGGCTTGTGGCTGTTGCCATGGCAGAAAAAGCCGTGAAGCTCGATCCAAACGACGCCGGCTGCCGCTTCGTCCTTGGCCACTTGCTGGCATATGAAAGGCGCTGGCCCGAGTCGGATGCGGAGTTCGCGACCGCGCTCAAGATTGACCCGAATTATGCCGATGCATGGGCGGACCTCTCAGACTTTTCGGTGTTGAGCGGTAAGCCGGCCACCGCGATTGAACAGGTCGAAAAGGCACTTCGCCTGAACCCACACCCGCCCGGGTGGTACTATTGGGATTTGGGATTCGCACAATACGCCGCCCGCCGATATGAGTCGGCAGTCGTTACTTTACGCAATGAGGCCACGTACCGAACGATTTCCCGGCGCGTGCTTGCAGCAAGCCTTGCACAACTGGGACGGACGAGTGAAGCCCGCCAGGAAGGCGGGCTGTTCATGGCGAGCAATCCGCATTTCACGATCAGCCAATGGGCCGCTTCGCAGCCCTTTCGAGATCAGGCCACGCGCGACCATTTCATCGACGGATATCGCAAAGCGGGCCTCCCGGACTGAAAGAGAAGTGATTAGAAATCAATAGAGCAACAACGACATAGCGGCGGCCAGTTTCATCCTGTCCAGCGCGCCAATTGTAGCACAATCCAAATCTCGACGTGCCGGAGACCTGCGTTCCTTCTGCTTGCGGGCCGCGCCAGTGGGCGCGGCCAGCGATGGTGGGGGGAGGATCAGGGAAGGACTTCCGCCAGCTCGATCAGGTTGCCGAACGGGTCGCTGAAGAAAGCAAGGCGGTGCCTGATCGCTGCCACCTCGAACGGTTCAGATGCGCGTGCGGGCGCGGAAGCATTGTCGGTGTTTTCACGTGTCGGCCAGCCTGCCGACGTGGCCGACGTCATCACCTTCGTCGCGTCGAACGACGCGCGGTGGACGACGGGGCAGTCCATCGACGCCACAGGCGGCGCTCGGATCTAGCCGCCCCTCCTGCGCGGGATGTCGGGGCCAAACAGGTCCGCGCCGCACGCCCGTACCCATGAAATTGGCATCTGCATCAGCGGCCTCGACAAGCACCTCGCCCGGGCCACCAGGCCCGGGCAACTCGGCAAGGTTCAATCACGGTCTGCCTTGCGCGGTCATTGCGACCGCTTTCACTGTGATGCCTTCGCAGCGGCCTTCTCGATCAGCCGCGCCACCGGCCCAGGGTGCGACACCATCACCACATGCGAGGCGCCCTTGATCACCACGGTACCCTGTGAGTGGGCCCGGGCAGCCATGAATGCCAAGGCCTCGGCTGGTATGTTCTTGTCGCCGTCTCCGTAGATGAACCAACTCGGCACCTTCTTCCACGCCGCTCCAGTTTGGACTTCGTTCAGCGCGGCTTCCTCGATGGGCCTCTGCGCCGCGGCCATAAGCCTGGCTTCGGCCTTGGGGACGTCGGCGGCGAACTGCTCGTGGAACTTGTCCTGCTGAATGTAGAGGTCCTTCCCACCGCTTGACAGGGTGACCGGCGGCGCGAGGGTCGGACCGAGCGAGCTGCCGGGGAATTTGCCGGCGAGCTGCGCGGCTGTTTCGCCCGCATCCGGCGCGAAGGCCGCGACATAGACCAGCGCCTTGACGGTCGCATGGCCGTCGGCCGCCTCGCTGATGACCGAGCCGCCGTAGGAATGCCCAACGAGGACGACAGGCGATTTGATGGAGCCAAGGATGTCGGCGACGTAGCCGGCGTCATTTTTGACGCCACGCAACGGATTGGCGACAGCCACGACCGGATAGCCATCCTTCTCCAGGATTTTGACGACGCCGTTCCAGCTCGACGAATCCGCGAACGCGCCATGAACCAGGACGATGGTGGGTTTGTTGGCCTGCGCGTATGCATTGCCGAAAAAGGCGCTGGCGATCGCCAAGGCTGCAAGCAGTATTTTCATCTGAATGTCCTTCGTGAGTGTCTTCGTCTGAACGTGTTCATGATTGAACTATGGCGCAAGCCGCGTGAAGACATAATCGTGACCCTGCACACGCGCCTCATGGCAGGCGAAGCAGGTCTGGTGCTGAGCTTCATCGACCGGCTTGCCGTCGACGAACCTGCCCGCGGGGATCGTCACGCCATAGATCGGGGAGGCATTGGTCGTGTCCGAACCCGCGCCGGCTTCACGCATAGCGCACGCCCCTGCAGCCAATAACGTTGCCAGTCCGGCCAAGACGATACCAAAGCGTCTCATCGCAATCTTCCTTCTGCCGAGCGCTCAGAGCCGGTCGACGTCGATGACTGCCTGAGCGAAAGCCTGGGGGGCTTCCTGCGGCAGGTTGTGGCCAATGCCGCCCGTGATCAGCCGGTGCTCGTATTTGCCGGAAAACTTCTTGGCGTAGGCGCCGGGGGCTGGATGCGGCGCACCGTTGGCATCGCCTTCCATTGTGATCGTGGGAACGCCGATCATCGGAAAGGTGGCGAGCTTCTTCTCCATCTCGTCATATTTGGGTTCGCCTGCGGCGAGGCCGAGACGCCAACGGTAATTGTGGATGACGACGTCGACATGGTCCGGATTGGCGAAGGCTGCCGCACTGCGCGCGAAAGTGGCGTCGTCGAACTTCCATTGCGGCGACGCGAGCCGCCAGATCAGCTTGGCGAAGTCGTCCGTGTTTTTCGCATAGCCCGCACGGCCGCGCTCGGTGGCAAAATAGAACTGATACCACCATTGGAGCTCGGCCTGCGGCGGCAGCGGCGCCACGTTGGCGCCCTGGCTGCCGATCAGATATCCACTGACAGACACCATGGCCTTGCAGCGCTCCGGCCAGAGCGCGGCAACGATATTTGCGGTCCGCGCCCCCCAATCGTAGCCCGCGACGACCGCCTTCTGAATCCCGAGGGCATCCATCAAGGCGATGATGTCGACGGCGACCGCCGCCTGCTGGCCGTTTCGGACAGTGGCGTCCGACAGGAAGCGCGTCGTCCCGTACCCGCGCAGATAGGGCACGATCACGCGGTAACCTGCATCCGCAAGCAGCGGTACGACGTCGACATAGCTGTAGATGTCATAGGGCCAGCCACGCAGAAGGATGACTGGAGGCCCGTCCGAAGGGCCGTCCTCGGCATATCCAACGTTCAGCAGGCCCGCGTCGATTTGCTTCAGCGATGCAAATGAAGTCCGCGGCTTTATGGAGCCTTGGGCGGTGGTTTTCGGATCGCCGCCTTCTGCACTCGCACCACTGATCGCGCCGAGTTGCGCAGCCGCCAAGGTCGCGGCGGCGATGCCGAACAGGCGCCGGCGGGAATGGTCGATGTCTTCCGGAGTTCTGAATGCATTCATGGGTGCACCGCCTTGCTGTGAGGTTTGGTCAGGTCCGACCGACAGTCGGGACCGGGCTAGATCAGGCTGATTTCGACCTCGATGTTGCCGCGTGTGGCCTTCGAATAGGGACAGGTCTGATGGGCCGCGTCGACGACCGCTCGCGCGACGTTGGGGTCGAGACCCGGCAGGCTTACATTGAGGCGCGCGTTGAGGAAGTATGCACCTTCATCAACGTTCAGATCCACCTCAGCGTCGATTGCTGTGCCGGCAGGCAGCACGACGTTCATCTTGCGGGCGGCGATCGCCATCGCTCCCTCGAAGCAGGCCGACCAGCCGGCCGCAAGCAGCTGCTCGGGATTGGTGCCGCTGCCGGGACCTCCGAGTGTCGATAGCCGGATATCCAGCCTCCCGTCGGAGCTGCGGGACGCCCCATCCCGACCACCGGTAGTGCGGACTTTGCCGGTGTAGAGCCGTTTTGCCTGTGCGGTCATGTCATTGTTCCTTGCTGGCAGCTTGGCTGCTTCGACACATAGAGAGACGTCGCCCGGCTGGCCCGTTATGGGTTATGAGGAGGTGTTAGTGCTCACCAGCAGGAGCAAGTCCTGAAGCAGAGTTATCGTTACGCCGGGCCCGGCAGTGGTCGCCTGAATTTCGTGCAGGGGAACTCGATAGGTGGGCGGGCGGACCTGGCCCGCGCCCCCGTGCTGCGTTCATGCACGCGCCAAAAACCAATTGCAAAACAAAACCAGTCGGCCTAACCTGAACCGATCGCACAACGCAATCAGATCGTGCGAATGCCATGCGAGGAACAGGCGATGGCCAGGCTCGTGTTTGGAATGAACCAGTCGCTGGACGGCTACGTCGATCATACGGAGTTTGGGCCAAGCCCCACGCTCTTCCGCCATTTCATCGAAGATGTGCAGCGGAAGGCAGGCAGCGTCTACGGCCGCCGCATGTATGAGATCATGCGTTACTGGGACGACGATCGTCCGGAATGGGATGCCGATAGACAGGCATTCGCGGTGGCATGGCGGAACCAGCCGAAATGGGTCGTCTCGCGCACGTTGCAATCGGTCGGCCCCAATGCCAGCCTGGTCGGAAATGACCTTGAGGGCGCGATGCGCAAGCTGAAGGCCGAGCGCGACGGCGAGATCGCCGTTGCCGGCCCGGATCTGGCGCGAAGCCTCACGGACCTCGGCTTGATCGACGAATATCGGATCTACCTGCATCCGGTCGTGCTTGGCCGCGGCAAGCCTTATTTCGCCGGGTCCCGGCCGCGGCTCCGGCTTATCGCCAGTGATCGGATCGACCAGAATGTGATGAGGCTGGCCTATATTCCTGCGTGATCACGCCATGTCGGGCGCGGCGAGGTTCGTCGAAAAAACTCAGCCCGCCTGCGGTGCCGTTCGGGCTTGCACGAGCAGCCGGCGTTCGAACCCCCACAAAAGGACCGGGCAGGCCACAAGAGCCGCCGAGCCGATGCCGAGGGCCGCGCCGGCGCTGCCCGTCCAGAGCGCAAGCTTGCCGCCGAGCCAAGGCGCGATCAGCATCGTGGCGTAGTAGACCGTATAGAAAAGGCCCATTCCCGGCGCTCGTGTCGCCGGCGCCAGCGCCCGCGCCGGCAGGCTCATGATCGCTCCGGCCGGCAGCCCACAGACCAGGCCAAGCACAACCAAGGTGGGCAGCACCGCTGAACCGCGCCACAGCAAGAGGACCAAGGCCGCGAAAGCGAGACAGCTTGTCGCCAGCATGGCGTTGCGGCTCCTGGTCTGGTCCGCGAGGTAGCCTCCGAGGGGAACTGAAAGCGCCGCGAGCCACAGCACGATGCTGACGGCCGAGCCGGCGGCGGCCGTCGACCAGCCGCGCTCGACCAGCATCGACGGCGCGAAACTGAAGATCATCGCGAAGCCGACATTGTAGAAGGCCCAGATCAGGCCCGCCAGCAGCACGGCCCAGACGGCCGGCTTCGCAAGCCGCGAGCCTTCCGCTGAAGCCGGAGCGGCGGCGGGTCCGGGTGGCTGGTACAGGAACCCCACCAGCGCAAGCGCCGCGACGATGAGCGCCATCACCGCGATCTGCGTCCCCGCTATGCCGAATTGCGCCTGTATCAGCGGCAGCCCGGCGAGTGTGAGGGCGATGCCCAGCGGCCATGAATTGATGAAGATCGCCATGGCCGTGGCAATCCGCCGTCCCGCGAACCAGTCGACGACCATCTTGGTCATCAGCACGTTCAGCAACACGCCTCCGACCCCGGAGATCAGCCGTCCCGCGATCTGCACGCTCCATGAGGCCGAGGCGAAAAGCAGCATCTCGCCGGCCAGCATCATCACCAGGCCGGCGAGCACGCTTGCCTTGTCGCCGAAGGGCCTGCCGATCGCGCCGCCGGGAAGTGCCAGCGCGACGCCTGGGGCGAAATACAGGCCGATGAGCACACCGATGTCGGCGAGGTTCGCATCGAGCGCCTTGCCCAGTTCCGGCGCAATGGCCGCAACGCTCTGGAATTGCACCGCCATCGCGGCGCGGGCGACGAAGAGAACGGAAAGGATGGTCCAGCGGCTGCGCAACACGATCGGGTCCGGTGCGCCGGGAGTGCCGGCCGGCGCATCGGTCGGATCGTGCGGAAAGGCCTGCTTTCGCCCGGCCCGCGACGGCCGGCGTTCCGGCGCTGCGTGCAGGCCAGCTCCAGCCTTGGCGGTATGGCCGAACTGCCCCCTGCCATCTTTTGCCCCACCGGATCTGCCGGCGGCCGCTACGGCCGGCCTGCTACCTGCTTGCGCATCGAGCTTCTCGGGTCTGCGGTCCGGACCTGTCGTCAAAATCCTAGCATGGCTCGGCTCGGACCGAAATGCGATTGCCGAGCTCGTCGCCCCCGGGGGCGCCGCGCCTCGCTCTGCAATCGCCACGTCATCATGCCGGGCAACGGACGGTCGACGTTACCCGCTCACAATTCGACACCGACTCAGTAGCCGGAAATCTCCTCGGTTGCTCCGCCAAGCAGCCTGACATTGAGCCGGCCGCCGGTGAACAGCATGTCGTCCAGCGCCTCGGCGAGATCCTGGGAGGTCACGGCTTCTCCGTCGCCCTGCATGATGCTGGCCTGCGCGGCGCGGCGCATCAGTTCTTTGATGAAAGCCGCGCTGACGCCTTTCGTGCGCGCCACCGCCTCGCTCACGATCCCGTCGGAAAGTTTCAGCCCGCCGCCATAGAGGCGTACCAGCTTTTCCCGGCAGGTGTCATCCGGCAGCGGCACCTCGATAGCCTGGTCGATGCGTCCCGGGCGCCCTGTGAGCGCCCCTTCCAGCTGCTCGGGCCGATTGGTGGTCAGCACGAACAGGATGTCGGCATTGTCCTTCAATCCGTCCATCTCGTTGAGCAGCGTGTTGAGCAGGGATTCTTCACATGGACTGCCCATGGTCTCGCGGTCGCGGGCGATGAGATCCACGTCCTCGATCACCACCGTGGTCGGCTGCAGCAGGCGCGCCAGGGTCATGTATTGCGACAGAAGACCCATCTGTCCCGCCGTTATGATCAGGGTCGTGTGGCCGGGAAGATTGGCGGCGAGGTAGCGGATAGTGTGCGTCTTCCCGGTGCCCGGAGGGCCGTAGAGTAGGATGCCCTTGCGGGTGGATTGCCCAAGCCGCCGCAGCGCCTCCCGGCTTTCGATGAACCGGATCACGTTGCGGTCGAGAAGCCTCAAAGTCTGTTCCGGCAGGATGACCGCGTCGCGCTGAACCTGCGGCAGCCGATGCACCATCACGCCTTTGGAGCGGCCCTGATAGTCGCCTTCCGTTTCGAGCGAGAGGACCTTGCCACGATAGGAGCGTGCGGCGTTGATGGCAGCTTCCAACTGCGCAAAGCAGCGGTCCACCAGCGCCACGCCGGCCTCGCCGGCCGGCACGGCGATCTCGACGCAGGTTCCGGCTTCGCGGCCATATTCGCGGTGAAAGGACAGCACCACCGCATAGTGCAGGTCGCCGTCGCGGTTGAGCCATAAGCCGTTGTTGAGGCACTTGACCGGCTCGCTTTCGCCGATGTCGACCTCCTGGAATTGCGCCGCCGAGATGGTGACGGCGTATTGTCCGTCCTTTGTCAACGCGGCATAGGCCAGCGTCTCATAACGATGCTGCTCGTATAGGCCGAAGAAGCGAATGGGCGAGGCCGAGAACAATTTGTCGAGCGCCACCTGCACGTCGGCGCGCATATGGCCGGGAAACTGCCGCGAGGTCGCGATGATCTCGTCATGCGCCAGCCCTGAAAAATGCCAGGCGATTGCCTCGTGAGCGTATTTGAACTTCCTGTCGCGTGAATCCTGTGTCGGATAGCCGATGGCGGGCGCGGCTCCGTCGGAAGTCGCGGTGACGCGAAGCGAAACCCGTGTCGGCTGGCCGGTGGCGGCTACGGCATCGGTTTCGCCCGGAGCCGCGGTGATGCGAAGCGGATGACCGGCCGCCTTGATGCGCTGCTCAGCCTTCTCCAGCATCGCCTTCGCGACAGCGGATGGATAGCTGCCGCACACGGCCTTTCCCTGTTGCGATACCGTCGCGGTCAAGGCTTCGGCCTCCGCCTCCGATCGGCTGAACACCGAGCGTATGAGATCGACCACAAACGCCCACGGCGTCTGGTCGTCATTGTGAATGACGAGTTGTAATGCCTCGTCGGGTGTGTGGCGCATTGTAACAGCTCACTTTCCCAGACTGCTTTGGGCCGGCAATATCTGTGCCATATCGCATGATTTGTTAACAGATCGCCGGCCGAAAGCCTCGAAATTGTTCGAACGGCCGCCTCAATGGTGGATCTGCACACGGAGGACTACGAAACCACGCGGGCTTCTTTTAGGCATCGCTTTCTCGACGGCCAAAAGCGAATAACGTCATCGCGGCCATCTTCCACATCGGAACAAGGTTGGTCCTGGTGAAGCCCATCGGGTTCCTCGACAGGCCGCCGGATCAGTTGTGCTTCAAAAATTCCTGCACGGCGCTGATTGTCGGTCCGGGAGCCTCTTCCATCAGCCAGTGCCCGGACTCGGGGATGACGACTTCGGTCACATTGGTGGCGGCGTTGCGCATCACGACCGCCTCCGTCTCGCCAAAGGATTTCGCGCCGCCGATGGCGAGCACCGGCATCGGCAATTTCCTGGCCAGGGTGGCCTGGTTGTCGACGGCGTCCTTACGGATCGACCGGAACTGGGCGAAGGCGGCGTGCATGGCGCCGGGCCTTGCATAGAGTTTCGCGTAGTGCCGGCGGGTCGCCTCGTCGATTTTCGCCGGCGTGCCCGCGAAGTCGTTCCAGAACCTGTCGAGATAGATGCGTTCGCGGCCGCGCACCAAGCGCTCCATGTCGGGGCCGCCTAAGTCGAAATGCCACAGCCTCGGATCCCGCACGATATCGTTCCAGGGCGGAATGCCCGGCACCGGCGCGTCCATGACGACAAGCTTGTCCGTCTTTTCAGGATAGCGGGCCGCATAGGCGTAGGCGACCATCGTGCCGATGTCGTGTCCGATGATATCGGCGTTGCCGATGCCCAGATGATCGAGCACGGCCCGGATGTCGGCGGCCTGGTTCCATTTTTCGTAGCCGCTCTCCGGGATCGACGAAAGCCCCATGCCGCGCAGATCGGGAACGATGACGGTATGATCCTTGGAAAGGTCGAGAGCCAGCGGCTTCCACATGTCGCCGGTGTCGCCAAATCCGTGTATCAGCACCACGGCCGGCCCCGATCCGCCGATGCGCGCATAGATTTTGGCCCCGTTCGCGGCCACCATTTCAGTGTGGAAACCCGGAAAGGTGCCGCCTTCCGCGCGAGCAGTCATCGGCGCTGTTATCGCCAGGAACAACGAGAGCGCCAACGCCTTGCCGAGCATCTTTCCCTCCACCATTTCCAACTACGGATGATGAAATGTAGAATGATCGTTCTACATTAAGCAAGCACTATTATGCTGAGTAGGAGGCTGACATGGGAGCGGGAAGACCACGCGAGTTCGACATCGACCAGGCGCTCGACCGTGCGGTGCAGCTCTTCTGGCGCCATGGCTACGAGGGGACTTCAATTGCCGACCTCACTGAAGCGCTCGGTATCACCCGCGCCAGCCTCTACGCCGCCTTCGGCAGCAAGGAGGCCTTGTTCCAGCGCGTCATGGATCGCTATGAGTGCCGGGCCGGCGCTTACAGGCGCGAGGCCCAGCAAGCCACGGCGCTTGAGGACGCAATCAGGCTGCTGATGACCGGGCCTGTCGAGCTGCACGGAGACAGCCGCAATCCGCAAGGTTGTCTGGGTGTTCAAGGAGCGCTGTCTGTCAGCCCGATATCGCAGGCGGTCAGGGGTGATCTGGCCGCTCGGCGTCGCCGCGGGGAGGCAGGCATTCTAGAACGGCTGCAGCGTGCGCAGGCTGAGGGCGAGTTGCAGGCCAGCGCGCAGCCCGCGGATCTCGCCCGGTACCTTTCCGCGCTGATATATGGAATGGCGATACTGTCGGCTGATGGCGCGACCAAGAAGGAATTGGGAGCGGTCGCGGATATCGCCCTTCGGGGCTGGCCGAACATTCGTTAGGCGACGGCGATTGTATGAACCCGTAGCGGCATGGGAACACTGCCGCGATGCACAGCCTACGGATACATCTCCCGCCCAGAGGCATTCCAGCCGCTCGAGCTGTCCGGTGACAGGCGGAAATGTCCGTTGACATATATGCATCTTGGATATATGTAATACGCATATTACAATGGTGCATGTGATGAGCGAGACCGATTTCCTCAAAAACTACGACCCGAGCGCCTTCCAGCGGCCTTCGGTGGCCGTCGACCTTGTCCTGCTCGGTATCCGCGACAACCGGCCGGCTGTGCTGCTGATCAAGCGCGACCAGCTCCCGCATGTGGGGCGCTGGGCGCTGCCGGGCGGTTTTGTCGACATCGATGAGTCCCTCGATGCGGCGGCCGCGCGCGTGCTGCGCGAAAAGGCCGGCATGACCGAGGCGCATCTCGAACAGCTCTACACGTTCGGCGCGGTGGACCGCGATCCGCGCATGCGCATCATCAGCGTCGCTTACCTCGCATTGCTGACCGAGCGGGCCTTCGACGCGGCCCTCAGCGCGAAGCCGGCGCTGCTGCCGGCCGCGATCCAGGCGCCCTGGTCCGGCGAGACCGGTGGGCCGGTTAACGTGCTGTCACCGGAAAACGAGACACTGGCGCTCGCTTTCGATCACGCGGATATCCTGGCGATGGCGATGCTCAGGCTGCGCGGCAAGCTCGACTATTCCGATGTCGCCTTCGCGCTGCTGCCCGAGCTCTTCACATTGCGGCAGCTGCAGGATGTGCACGAGGCGATCCTGGGCACGTCGCTCAACAAGCCGGCCTTCCGCCGGCGACAGCTCGACAGAGGATGGCTGGCGGCAACCGGCGCCTATGAATCGGGCGCCGCCTTCCGCCCGGCCGAGCTCTATCGTTTCCAACCTTCCACGGCCGATTGAGGGAGAGACCACCATGGCCACCATTCGCAGTCTAGGCTTCGTCGCCCAGCTTCGCAGCGAGGCAAGCAGCCACGTCATCCGCTACCGCAACGGCCGGGCGATCGAAAGCGGCCGCGGCCTGGTCTTCTGGTTCGTGCCCGAGACCGCCAGCATCGCCGAGCTGCCGATGGACGACCGCGAGATGACGCTCTTCGTCAAGGGTCGCAGCCAGGATTTCCAGACCGTCGCCGTGCAGGGCACGATCGGCTGGCATGTCGTCGATCCGGCGCGGCTCGCCGAGCGCGTCGATTTCAGCATCGATCTCAGGACCGGCAAGCTGCGCGGCGAACCGATCGAAAAAATCCAGGCCCGCATTGCCGGCATCGCCAACCAGGCGGTGCAGCAATATCTCGGCCAGGCCCCGGTACGCGCGCTGCTCGATGCCGGCCCGGCGCCCTTGCGCGAGCGGCTGCAGGCCCTGGTCGCGTCCGATCCCGCGCTGACCGACATTGGTGTCGCCGCCGTCGCGGTCAGGCTCACCAATTTGACGCCGACCAGCGAGCTCGAGCGTGCGCTGCAGACCCCGACCTTCGAGGCGCTGCAGCAGAAGGCCGACGAGGCGACTTTCCAGCGTCGGGCGCTCGCCGTCGAGAAGGAGCGCGCGATCGCCGAGAACGAGCTTGCGAACAAGACCGAGCTGGCGCGGCGCGAGAAGCTGCTCATCGCCGAAGAGGTCGAGAACGCCCGCAACCGCGCCACTGGCGCGGCCGAAGCGCAACAGATCGAAGCCGGCGCCGAGGCCGAGCGCATCCGCGCCATCGAGGGCGCGAAGGCGGAAGCCGAAAGGCAGCATATAGCCATCTATCGCGACCTGCCGCCCGCGATCCTGCTCGGCCTTGCCGCCCAGCAGCTCGCCGGCAAGCTGGACAGGATCGAGCACGTCAACGTCACGCCCGACCTGCTCGCCACTGTACTTGGCGAGTTCCGCAAGAGCCCGGCGGCGATCGAAGGCCGGTAAGGAGCGAGCCATGGCCGCGAACCGACCCCGCGCGGTCTTCGTGACGCGCGAGACCGACTACGAGCTGCTGATCGCGCATCACGCGACGCGCGGTCAGGCCCGCTTCTTCCTTGAGACGCGCGGCCAGCGGCTGGAAGACGTCGAGGCCCGCCATGACCGCTTCCACGCCGTGCTGGGCACCGCCCGCGCCGCGGTGCCGGCCGATTGGCGCCAGACCCTGGTGAGCCGCGCCGACCTCAATCGCTTCCTGTTCGCGCCCGACGACGTCATCGTCGCCGTCGGGCAGGACGGGCTGGTCGCCAATGTCGCCAAATACCTCAACGGCCAGCCGGTGCTGGGCGTCAATCCGGCGCCCGATCTCTATGACGGCGTGCTGGTGCGCATCGGCGCCGGCAGGCTGGCAAAACTGCTTGCCGCCAGCAGCGCCAGCGATGTCCAGGTGGAATCGCGCACCATGGTCCAGGCCGAGCTCGGCGGGGGTGAGACGCTGCTTGCGCTCAACGAGATATTCGTCGGCCATCGCAGCCACCAGTCGGCCCGCTACCGCATCGAGGCGGAAGGCGAGGCGGAGGATCACTCCTCCAGCGGCCTCATCGTCGCCTCTGGCACCGGCGCGACCGGCTGGGCGCGCTCGATCATGGAAGCGACGCATCTGGAGCTGTCGCTCGGCCGCGAGGAACATGCGGTCGGCTTCTGGGTGCGCGAGCCCTTCCCGAGCATCGCCACCGCGACGAAACTGCGGGCGGGAAAGATCACCGAAAAACCGCTCTTCATCACCTCGCGCATGAACGAGGGCGGCGTGATCTTCGCCGACGGCATCGAGCAGGATTTCATCGCCTTCGACTGGGGTCGCCAGGCGCGGCTTTCGCCTGCGTCGCGGGTGCTGCGGCTGGTCGTCGATCGGTAGGACCGAGTTGGCGGCTACCTGCAGTGGTCAGGCCTGGACGGCGCCAGCCCTCCCGTTTGCGCCGTCGAGCAGCGCGATCAATCCCTTGAGGATTTCGATCGGCGACGGCGGGCATCCCGGGATGTGCAGGTCTACCGGCACCACGTCCGACACGCCGCCGACCACCGCATAGCTGCCCGCGAAGCAGCCGCCGTCCTTGGCGCAATCGCCTAGCGCAACCACCCATTTCGGGTTGGGTGTCGCCTCAAAAGTCCGCTTCAGCGCCTCGCGCATGTTCTTGGTGACCGGCCCGGTGACCATCAGCACATCGGCATGGCGCGGCGAGGCGACGAAGCGGAAGCCGAAGCGCTCGATGTCGTAGAAGGCGTTGTTGAGCGCGTGCATCTCGAGCTCGCAGCCATTGCAGGAGCCGGCGTCGACCGCGCGGATCGACAGGCTCCGGCCGAGTTTCCGGCGCGCCATGCCGTCGAGCGCGCGCGCCAGCTCGTCGACGGCAGCATTGCTGGCTCGTGGCGGGCGTTCCGTCAGGGGCGGGCGGATCAGGCTTTCGAAGAGCAGTTTTCGCATGGTTCTACAGGTCGTGGCCGGAATAGGAGCAGTTGAACGATTTGTTGCAGAGCGGGAAATCGGCGACGATGTTGCCTTCGATCGCCGCTTCCAGCAGTGGCCACTGGAACCATGAGGGGTCGCGCAGGTGGCAGCGCTCGATCAGGCCGTCCTCGCCGATGCGCAGCCAGACCAGGATGTCGCCGCGAAAACCCTCGACCACCGCCATGCCCTCGCGCGGCTCTTTCGGTGCGGCGACTTCGACGAGGGTCGGGCCGGCGGGCAGCCGCCCGAGAATCTGCTCGACCAGCGACAGGCTTTGCTCGACCTCTCGCACGCGGATCCAGACGCGCGCGTTGACGTCGCCCTCCTGCAGCACCGGCACATCGAACGTAAGTTGGTCATAGGGCGCATAGGCAAGATCGCGCCGCGCGTCGAAATCGCGGCCCGAGGCGCGCCCGACATAGCCGCCGGCGGCATATTGCCGGGCAAGCTCGCCCTTGAGCCGGCCGGTCGCCACCGTGCGGTCCTGCAGCGAGGCCGTGTTGTCGTAGAGCTCGACCAGATGCGGGAAGCGCCGCCTGATCTCCGCGACCAGCGATCGGATGGCATCCGCCCCCGCCTCGTTCAGGTCGCTTGCAGTGCCGCCGGGCAGGATGCGGTCGCGCATCAGGCGGTGGCCGAAGGCCGCATCGGCGGCGCGCAGCACCCGTTCGCGCAGCACGCCGCAATGCGCGTGCATGATCGCGAAGGCGGCGTCGTTGCAGATGGCGCCGATGTCGCCGAGGTGGTTGGCAAGGCGCTCCAGCTCGGCCATCAGCGCCCGCAGCCAGATCGCGCGCGGCGGCGGCGCGACGCCGAGCGCCGCCTCTACCGCCCGGGCGAAGGCCAGCGAATAGGCGACGGTGCTGTCGCCTGAGGTCCGGCCCGCGAGTTTCGCGGCTTGATTGATTGATGCGCCCTGCATCAACCCTTCGATGCCCTTGTGCACATAGCCCAGCCGCTCCTCCAGCCGCACCACCGTTTCGCCGCCAGCCGTGAAGCGGAAATGCCCCGGCTCGATGATGCCGGCATGCACCGGCCCAACAGGAATCTGGTGGAGGCCGTCGCCCTCGGCCGTCAGGAACCGGTAGGACGACGCGGCCGCCGGCCCGCCGGGCCGCGCCGCCAGCGGATGTGAGACGCCCCATTGGCCGTGGTCGAGCCAGCGCCGGCTGTCGGGCGGGCCTTGCGGCGCCAGCCCGAACAGGTCCGCCGCGGCGCGTTCCAGCCGCAAGGCCGGGGGGTGATATTGGCCGACCGACGGATAGCGACCGCCGCGGCAATCCATGCTGATCACGCCGATGGTCTGCGCCTCGTCGAGAAGCGCCATGTGCACTTTGTCCGGCTCCCCCCACAGGCCGAGCAGGCTCCAGCGGCCGGCGGCGAGCTGCTCGACGGCGAGGTTCCAGGCCTTCGGGGCGACGACGGCGCGCCGCCAGGGCGCGTGATGCTCCACCTGGCGGTCGGCCTCGATGAGATCGGCGAATGCGGGCATGTTTTTTCTGGTCATGCGCCTACCCCAGGATACCGGCGACGTGCTGGAACCACGCCACCAGCGGCGCCGGCAGATAGATGCCGGCGGCAAACACCAGAGCGAGATGCGAATACATCGGCACATAGGACGCCTCGACCGGCGCCATGCCACCGCGCGGCTCGCCGAAGGCGACGCCGGTCAGCCGCAGCAACAGTGCCCCGAAGGCGATGAGCAGCCCGAACACCAGCGGGATCGCCAGCCAAGGATGCCTGGCGAAAGTCGAGCTGACGACCAGGAACTCGCTCATGAAGATGCCGAGCGGCGGCAGGCCGGCGATGGCCACGACGCCGATGACCAGCGCCCAGCCAAGCCCGGGATGGCTTTCGGTCAGACCCCTGATCTCAGAGATCTTCTGCGTGCCCTTGACCTGCGCGATATGGCCGACGGCGAAGAAAATAGCCGATTTGGTCAGGCTGTGCATGACCATGTGCAGCAGGCCGGCGAAGTTGGCGAGCGGACCGCCCATGCCGAAGGCGAAGACGATGATGCCCATATGCTCGATCGAGGAATAGGCGAACAGGCGTTTGATGTCGCGGCGGCGGTAGAGCATGAAGGCCGCGAAGATCAGCGAGGTCAGCCCCATCGTGACCATCAGCGGCCCGGGCCCGATCGCCTGCGGGCTCGCCGCGAGCAGAAGCTTGAAGCGCAGCACGGCGTAGAGCGCGACGTTGAGCAGCAGGCCCGACAGCACCGCCGAGATCGGCGTCGGGCCCTCGGCATGCGCGTCGGGCAGCCAGGCATGCAGCGGCGCGAGCCCGACCTTGGTGCCGTAGCCGAGCAGCAGGAAGATGAAGGCGACGCTGAGCAGCGCGGGATCGAAATGCGCCGCCTTTTCGATCAGCACCGACCAGACCATGGCGTTGGTGCCCTCGCCGACGACCGGCTGCGCGGCCATGTAGACGAGGATTGTGCCGAAGAGAGCGAGCGCGATGCCGACGCTGCCGAGGATGAAATATTTCCATGCCGCTTCCAGCGCCTCATGCGTCCGGTAGATGCCGACCATCAGCACGGTGGTCAGCGTGGCAAGCTCCACCGCGACCCACATCAGGCCGATATTGTTCGACACGAAGGCCAGGTTCATGCCGAACATCATGATCTGGTACATGGCGTGGTAGAAGCGCAGGTTCGGCGCCGTCAGCCGGCCGGTTTCCAGCTCATGCGCGATGTAGGACGCGCTGAACACGCTGGTGGTGAAGCCGACGAATGTGTTGAGCACGATGAAGACGATGTTGAGGTCGTCGACCAGCAGATATTGTCCCGGCGCCGGCCGGTCGGTGACGAACAGCGACAGCGCCGCGAGCAAGGTGAGCAGGCTGGCGATGACGTTCACGAGGGCCGTCATCTTGTAGTTCGGCATTGCCGCCAGGATAGCCGCGGCGCCCGCTGGGATGAAAAGGATCGCGGCCACGGCGTCGAAGGAAAACCCGCTCACCGGCGTTCTCCCCGGTAGTCGTCGAGCGCGCCGATATCGACCGAATCGAACCGTTCGCGGATGCGGAACAGGAAGACGCCGATGACGATGAAGGCGATCAGGATCGAGAAGGCGACGCTGATCTCGACGACCAGCGGCATGCCCTTGGCGCCGGTGGCGGCCAGCACCAGGCCATTCTCCAGCGACATGAAGCCGACGACCTGGCTGACGGCGTTGCGCCTGGTGACCATCACCAGCAGGCCCAGCAGGATGATCGACAGCGCGAAGGCGAGGTCCTCGCGGGCGAGCGGGTCGGCCTCGGGCGTCACCCGAAGCATCAGCACCATGGAGAGCGTCACCAGCCCGATCCCGGCAAGCATGGTCGGGCCGATGCCGACCGCGGTCTCGATGTCGCGGTGGATGCCGAGCCTCTGGATGATGCGATGCAGCCCGACGGGAATGACGATCGCCTTGAAGACCAGCGCAATTGCCGCGGTGATGTAGAGATGATGTGCATCCTGGATATAAGCCTGCCAGGCCACCGAAAGCGCAAGCACGACGGCATGCAGCGCAAAGACGTTGATCAGCGCGAACAGGCGGTCCTGGTAGAGCATCATGAAGGAGATCAGCACCAGGCTGCCGGCGAGCAGATGGGCGATGTCGAAGGTGAGACCGTTCATCACAGGCTCCGCGAGACGAACAGCAAAAGCGTGCCGAGCAGCGCCAGCATCAGCGCCGCGCCCAGGAAGTCCGGCACGCGGAAGACACGCATCTTGGCGACCGCGGTCTCGAACACGGCAAGCAGGATGGCAAGCACGGCGAGCTTGCAGAGATAGGCGGCGGCGCCGATGGCCAGTGCTTTCGGCCCCGCGCTTGCGCCGGCCAGCCCCCAGGGCAGGAAGACGCAGGCGATCAGCGACATGTAGAGCAGCAGCTTGAGGAAGGTGGCGAGCTCGATCATCGCCAGATGGCGGCCGGAATATTCCAGGATCATCGCCTCATGCACCATGGTGAGCTCCAGATGCGTGGCCGGATTGTCCACCGGTATGCGCGCATTCTCGGCGATCGCCACCATAACCAAGGCGATCAGCGACATGCCGAGCGATACCCGCAATCCGACTTCAGGTGAGCCCATGAAGGCGGCGACCGTCGAGAGCTGCGTGGCGCCGGCCAGCAGCGCCAGGCTGAACACGATGAGCAGCATCGCCGGTTCGGCGAGCGACGCGATCATCACCTCGCGGCTGGCGCCGAGGCCGCCGAAGCTGGTGCCGACATCCATCCCGGCCAGCGCCTGGAAGAAGCGCGCGCTGCCAAGCAGCGCCACGATGACGATGAGGTCGGCGGTCCAGCTGAATTCGAGGCCGGTGGCGAATGTCGGGACGAGCGCGGCTGCGACCCAGGTGGCGGCAAAGATGAGGTAGGGCGTCACGCGGAACAGCCAGGACGCATTGTCCGCCAGCACGACCTCCTTGCGCATCAGCCTGACGAGGTCGCGATAGGGCTGGATCAGCGAAGGCCCCTGCCGCCTGACCAGCCTCGCCTTCACCTTGCGCACAAAGCCGATCAGAAGCGGCGACAGCAGAAGCACGACCAGCATCTGCGCGCCCTGCACGGCCAGCTCAAAGATCACGGCCATAGCGCGAGCACCAGAAGCAGGATGACGAGGTAGAGGAAGACCAGCGTCAGGTAGCGGCGGATGGTCAGGAACTGCAGGTGGTTCAGCCGCTCGGTGGCGAAATCGATCGCGCCGGTGATCGGCTGATAGAAGATCTCCCAGGCCACATCATGCATCTCCACCTTGAGTCGCGCCGGCTCGAGGGCGCCTGGAGCCGGCATGTCCACCATCTCGCGCGAGCGGAAGGCGAAGCCGCCGAAGACGCGGCGAATGGGCTGCGCGAAGCTGACGGCCGTGTATTGCGCGGCCGGCACCGCGTCCGGGAAGCCGCATCCCCATGCGATGCCCCGGCGCAGCGCATGCGAGGCGAAGCGGTGAATGAAGAAGGCCGCGAGCGACGCCGAGATGGTGATGAAGACGAACACCAGCAGGCCGTTATAGGAGCTGCGGCTTTCGGCGATCGGCACGATCGACAGCCAGGGCTGCGCCATCTGGACCGGCATGCGCTCGCCGACGAGCGGAAGCGTCACAGTCGACAGGCTATCGATGACGAAGCCTGGCAGGATGCCGGCGAGCAGGCAGAAGGCCGCAAGCACGGCCATCGCCGCCAGTGACCAGCGATCGACTTCGCGCGCGCGTTCCACCGCCGCCGACCGCGCCCGGCCAAGGAAGGTGATGCCGAATGCCTTGACGAAGCAGGCCGCGGCCAGGGCCGCCGACAGCGCCAGCATGCCGCCGACCGCGGGCACGATCACCTTCAGACCCCATTGCGGCAGCTCGGGGCTACGCAATATGGCCTGGAAGACCAGCCATTCGGAGGCAAAGCCGTTGAAGGGCGGCAGCGCCGAGATCGAGACGCAGCCGATCAGGAAGACGAAGCTGGTGACCGGCAGGCGATGGATGAGGCCGCCGAGCTTTTCCATATCGCGTTCGCCGGTTGCCGAGAGCACGGCGCCGGCGCCGAAGAACAGCAGGCTCTTGAAGAAGGAATGGTTGAGCACATGGAAGAGCGCCGCGGTGAAGGCCAGCGCGGCCGCCGACGCCATGCCGTTCGCCTTGAAGGCCAGCGCAAGGCCGAGGCTGGCGAAGATGACGCCGATATTCTCGATGGTCGAATAGGCAAGCAGCCGTTTGAGGTCCTTTTCCATCAGCGCGTGCAGGATGCCCAGCACCGCCGTCACGCCGCCGATGAGAAGCACCGCCACGCCCGACCACCATGCTGGCTCGCCAAGCAGGTCGAACACCACGCGGACGAAGCCATAGATGGCGACCTTCGTCATGATGCCGCTCATCAGCGCCGAGACGTGGCTGGGCGCTGCCGGATGGGCAAGCGGCAGCCAGGCATGCAGCGGCACGAGGCCGGCCTTGGAGCCGGCGCCAAGCAGCATGAGCACCAGCACCGCGCCGGCGGCGAACCGATCGGGATGCGCCGTCCGCATCGCGTCGAACGCATAGGTTCCCGCCGGCCCGGCCAGCAGGCCGAAGGCAAGCAGCAGCGCCATCGTGCCGAAGCTTGCCATCACCAGGTAGATGTAGCCGGCCCGCCGGTTGGCCTCATCGCGGTGATGCGCCATGACCAGCGCCCAGGAGGCGAGCGACATGAATTCCCAGGACAACAGGAAGCTGAAGGCGTCGTTGGCCAGCACCACGAGGTTCATGCCGGCGAGGAAGGCGGGATAGAACGGCAGAACCCGATGCGGCTGGGATTCATGCCGGCCATAGCCGAGACCGTAGAGGCTGGTGATCGTGCCGCCCAAATTGACGACGACGAGAAAGAACGCCGACAGGCCGTCGAGGCGGAACCGGGCGCCGGTCCAGGGCAGGCCGAGCGGCAAGGTGGCGGAGGCCTCGCCGGGGTTGCCGGCGAGATGGCTGGCGGCAGTCGCGAGCAGCACGGCTGAAATGGCAAGCGTCGCGCCATAGACCAGCCGAGTCGCGGCGGCGAGCCGGCTGGCGGCCGCGGCCAATATGGCTGTTGCCAGAAGCGCGGCAGGACCGCACAACAGGAGGGCGACAGTCGAATTCACGGCATGCTCCCGCCCGGCTCGGCGTCGTCGCCAACGGTTCCGGACGCCTTGGCGGGATCGAAGCCGGCCTTCAGCCGAACGCCGCGACCGCCGCCTTGGCTGGCCGCGCCTTCGCCGATCAGTTCGATGCCGGCCCCCTCGAGCGCCGCGATCAGCTTCATCAGCGAATCGACATTGCCCCGGATGATCGAGCCGCTGGCTTCCATGCGCTGGATTGTCGGCAGCGACAGGCCGGACCACTCGGCAAGCCGCCGTTGATCGATGCCGAGCAGCGATCTTGCTGCGCGCAATTGCGGAGCGGTTATCACCGGCGACTCTCTTGTTCAGTTCTGAGATATGAGGTCTCGGTGCTGCAGCCTACATTAAAATGTCTTATCGTCAAGGATTGACGTTTAAAACATCGATGTTGATGGTGCTGAAGTTGTCGGTCGGTTAATGAGCGTTTGCCGGCGGGAGATCGATTCGAAGGCGCAAACGCGGCCCGGAGCCGGTTACTCTTGTTCGCTGAGGACCAAGAGGACGTCGGCCTCCGCGATGCAGTAAGGGGCGTGGCGGAAATCGCGGATTTGGACGACTTCTTCGCCGCGCCATTCGATCAGCATGAAGCCGCGCGGCGCTCCGCCCGCCTGCGGGTTTCGGATCAGGATCGCAGGCCGGGCCTCTACGAAGCCGAGCGACAACGCCCAATCGCCGAGCCGCTCGTAATTGCCGAAATAGGTCGAGGCTTCCTTCTTGCCGTTGAGGCGGGTGCGGTTGACGACGTCGACCTGGACGTCCTCGGCGATCAGCGCCCTGACCCCGTCGAAATCGCGCGCGTTGAACAGGTCGATGTAGCGGCGCAGCCGGCGCTCCTCTTCCGGTTCGAGTTTTGGCATCGCGACGTCGGCCGGCGCCGAAGCCAGCGCCTTCAACTCAGCCCGGCCGCGATGCAGTGCCGCCTTGGTGGCGGCAAGTGTCGCGCCCGTCACCTCGCAGGTCTCATGCAAGGTGAGGCCAAGCACGTCGACCAGGATCACGGCACTGCGCTGCGCCGGCGTAAGCCGCATGAAGCTGCGCAGGCTTGCCGCCGCCGCGAGCCGAATCTCCGCGTTGGCGGAGATATCCTCAATTCCGGTCATGTCGGCTTCGGTCATGCGCGAGCGCTCCCGCTGGCGGCGGCGCAGGTGATCCTGCGCCGCATTGTGGGCGATGCGGAACAGCCACTGCTCCGGTCGTTCGACCAGGGCGCCGCCGTCATGGGCGGCGAGCGCCTTCACCACCGCCTCCTGCACGATGTCCTCGCCCTCGATCGACGAGCCGGCCATACGCGCGGCGTAGCGGTGCAGTTTCGGGCGCAGGCCGACGAGCATGGCTTCAAGTTCCGCACGGCCGAACCCTGCCAAGCTCATCGTCCTCTTTCTCGCCTCGCCGATGCCAAGGTCAGGCGGGCGCGGCCTCATCGGCCCTGGCCAGCATACGATAATTGCCGACGATCTTCGCCGGCGACCTCACCAGCGGCGTCGAACGCCGCCCGGCGTGATCGGCGCCAAACAGCTTGAACGTGTCGAGTTCGGTCAGTGCCGAGCTGTCCTTGTCATAGCCGACAAGATGGACGAATTCGCCATTATCGAGTTCGAGCACCAGATAGCGTACGGATTGCGGCTGCGCTTCGTCCAGCGCCTCGAACACTTTTTCCACCAGCGCCCGGTTTTCGGCGATGCCGGCTTCCTTCACGCCGTAACGGATGAGATTATAGGTCATGGTCGTCTCCTGTTTGCGGGTCTGCATGAGGAAGACGTTCCATGGGCTCGAAAGGATTCTCAGGCTGGGCTCTATCTTTTGATCGCCTCCGGCGATCAGCCGGTTCAGCCGGGCGCGCCGATCATGGAGGCGATCGTGTCGTCGCTGGCCGATTGCGGCTGCATCCGGCCGCTGGCCAGCTCGATCGACAGTTTGCACAGGGCTGCGTTGACCGGCGTCGCCATGCCGTGCAGCCGCCCGAGCAGCACGATCTCGCCGTTGAGGAAGTCGGTTTCGAGGGAGCCCGTCCCGCGCACGATGCTCTGCAGCGTCGACGACCCGACTCGCGTCCGGCCGGGAATGGCGGTTATGGTCAGTTCCTCGCGGGCCATGGCGTCGGTTTGGTCCCACGCGATTCCGGCGGCGGTCAGCACCGCCTCCGCCTCGGCGAGCGCCCGAGCATACCATTTCCGCTGAAGCTCGGCGTCCTCGAGCGCAGCGTCAATGATGTTGCGAAGATTGGCCAGCAGCTTGCGGTATTTGCTCTCCATCACATTGTCCCTGGCTTCGGCGATGAAGCCGGACGCGCTGAGTATCCGGCACAGTTTCTCGACGGTGCTGTCGGTTCCGGAAGGATAGCGGCCGATGTCGAAGGCCCCGATCTTGGGCGCGAAATAGGCCGCGACCTCGCCGGGCGTGTCGTAGTCCGCCGGCAGCATCACTGTCGCGCCATAGACATTGGCGAAGAAGCGCAGGGCCAGCGCCTCGTTGGCGACGCCGTTCTGGAAGCAGAACACCGGCTGCTCGGCCAAGCCGGCGGCGTTGAGCCGTTGCAGCGCGCCGAGCGTATCTGGCGTCTTCATCGTCAGCAGCACGACATCGTTCGGCTCGAAGGAAATCTCCGACGGGTCGGCGTGGACAGGAAAGTGCGCGGTCCTGGTGCCTTGCGGGGTGGAAAGCGACAGCCCCGAGGCGCGGATGGCGTCGAGCTGCCTGCCGCGGGCGATGCCGAGGACCGTATGGCCGGAAAAACTCAGCTGGGCCGCGATGGCGCCGCCGATCGCGCCGATGCCATAGACGATGATACGCATGCTCTTCCCGCTGATTGGAGTTCGGTCGACAACGATTGACCGGAAAAGCCTACAGCGTTGTCGCTGAACCGGCGATCACCCGCATCCTCCGTTCACGCAATCGTGGCCGCCGCCGCCCGTCCCGCGTTGCGGCCGGAGAAGATGCAGCCGCCGAGGAAGGTGCCTTCCAGCGCCGCATAGCCATGCAGGCCGCCGCCGCCGAAGCCGGCCACTTCGCCCACCGCATAGAGGCCCGGCACCGGCTGTCCAGTGGCATCGAGCACCCGGCTGTCGAGGTCGGTCTCGAGCCCGCCCAGCGTCTTGCGGGTGAGGATGTTGAGGCGCACCGCAATCAGCGGGCCGTTCGCCGGGTCGAGCATCTTGTGCGGCCTGGCCGTGCGGATCAGCTTGTCGCCGAGATAGGTGCGCGCGCCGCGCAGTGCCGTGATCTGCGCGTCCTTGGAGAAGGGGTTGTCGAGCTGCATGTCGCGGGCGCGGATCTCGCGCTCGACCTGGGCGACGTCCAGCAGCGGCTCGCCGCCGGCCAGCGTGTTCATGCGCGCCACCAGATTCGAAAGATCGGCCTCGACGATAAAATCCTCGCCCTTTTCCATGAAGGCTTTCACCGGGCCGGGAATGCCAGAGGTCGCGCGGCCCAGCACCTGCCGCCAGCTTTTTCCCGTCAGGTCAGGATTCTGCTCGGAGCCCGAGAGCGCGAACTCCTTCTGGATGATTTTCTTGGTCAGGATGAACCAGGAATAGTCGAAGCCGGTACCCATGATGTGGCTGAGCGTGGCGAGCGTGTCGAAGCCCGGATAGAGCGGCACCGGCAGGCGTTTGCCGCGCGCGTCGAGCCAGAGCGAGGACGGGCCGGGCAGGATGCGGATGGCGTGCTCGGACCAGATCGGCGCCCAGTTCTTGATGCCCTCGACATAGTGCCACATGCGGTCGCGGTTGATGATCCTTCCGCCCGCGGCCTCGGTGATCGCCAGCATGCGCCCGTCGACATGGTCCGGCACGCCGGTGATCATGCGCTTGGGCGGCGTGCCCAGGCGCTCAGGCCAATTCCTGCGCACCAGCTCGTGATTGCCGCCGATGCCGCCGGAAGCGACGATCACCGCCTGCGCGCTAAGCTCGAATTCTCCGGCCACGGCGCGCGAGCTCTTATGTCCGCGCTCGACACTGCTCGGTTCCAGCACGTCGCCGCGCACGCCGGTCACGGTGTTGCCGGTACGGACGATCTCGTTGACGCGGTGGCGGAATTTGAACTGGACCAGCCCGCGCTTCTGCGCCTCGCGCACACGCAGTACGAAAGGTTCGAGCACGCCGGGTCCGGTACCCCAGGTGATGTGGAAGCGCGGCACCGAATTGCCGTGGCCGACCGCGTTGCCGCCGCCGCGTTCGGCCCAGCCGACGACGGGGAAGAATTTTAAGCCCCTCTCGATCAGCCAGGAACGCTTCTCGCCGGCGGCGAAGCCGACATAGGCCTCGGCCCATTTGCGCGGCCAGAAATCCTCCGGACGGTCGAAGGCGGCCGAGCCCATCCAGTCCTCGAGCGCGAGGTCGTGCGAATCGCGGATGCGCATGCGCCGCTGCTCCGGCGAATCGACCAGGAACAATCCGCCGAAGGACCAGAAGGCCTGGCCGCCCAGCGACTGCTCCGGCTCCTGGTCGACGATGATGATTTTCTTGCCGGCGTCGGTCAGCTCGGCGGCGGCGACCAGGCCGGCCAGCCCCGCGCCGACAATGATCACGTCCGCGTCAGCCATTTTTCCTCCCGAATTAGCCGGCGAATTTATCGCGTTCAGACGGTTTCCCAGCCGTCCTTTTCGCCGGCGCGGAAGATGGCGTCGATGACTTTCTGGTTGAGCACCGATTCCTCCAGCGTGAAGACGCGGTCCTTGCCGCCCTGTGCCGCCCGCACGAAGGCCTCGCATTCCAGCCGGTATTGCTGCGTGCCGGGGAAGCGGAACACCTGCGCCTCGGTATGGTTCTGGTTGTGCAATTCGATGCGGTGGTGCTCGTAGAGCCCGGCATTGAACGGGCCGAAGACCTCGATGAAGCCTTTCTCGCCGTGGAACACCATCACCTGGCGCGCCGCCATTTGCGTCGACAGATAGAAGGACAATTCGAAGTCGCCGAAATCGGCGCGGATCGAGGAATAGATGTCGGTGCCGAAGGTCTTGTCGCGCTTGATCGTCGCCTGCACGCGGATCGGCTCCTTGCCGGTCGAGAAGCGCGTCGACACCGTCGGATAGACGCCGATATCGGGCAGCGCGCCGCCGCCCAGATCGAGCTTGTTGCGCATGTTGTTGGGGTCGACATTGTAGTAGGAGAACGCGCCCTGCACGTGGCGCAGCCGGCCGATGGCACCGCCGGCGATGAGATCGCGCACCTTGATCCATTGCGGGTGGTAGACGACCATGAAGGCCTCGCAGACCAGCACCTTCTTCTGGTCGCGCAGCTTGATCAGTGGCGGGATGTCCTTGGCGTCGAGCGCCAGAGGTTTTTCCACCAGCACGTGCTTCCCGGCTTCGATTGCTTTGGCCGTCCATTCGACATGCTGCGAGGTCGGCAGCGGAATGTAGACGCCGTCGACATCCGGCGAGGCAAGCAGCTCCTCATAGGAGCCGAAGGCATGGCGCGCGCCGAAACGCTCGCCCAGCGCCTTGGCCTTCGACAGGTCGCGGCTGGCGATCGCCGACAGGATGCCGTTCTCCGAATCCACGATTGCCGGCAAAAGCTGCTCGCGGCCGATCTTGGCCGTCGACAGAACACCCCATCGGAACATCACGCTTCTCCATGTCGGTTTACAGGCGACGAGGTTTGCCCGAAATCGACGGAAAAGCCAATGAGAGACGCGGCGCACCTTCCTCGCCCCACGCAGTGGGGAGAGGTGGCCCGGCGAAGCCGGGACGGAGAGGGGCCTTCGTAGGGTGCTGACTTCAGAGTGGTCACCACAGCACAATTCTGCGAAGGCTCTGCCGTCGCATAGGGCGTCCCCCGCTCCGTCTCGGGCTTCGCCCGAGCCACCTCTCCCCCGCGTTGCGGGGGCGAGGAAATGGCGCTCAGCCCCTTCTCCCCGTCAGCGTCATGTCGAAGTCGACGACATTGGAATAGAGCGGCGTGCCGACATCCATGCCGTAGCGCGACCTGAGCACCTTGCCGGTGACGTGGAATTTGATCGTGCCGGATTTCAGCCCGCCGAGCTCGGCGGTGAACTTTTCCGGGAACGTCTTGCCGCGCGCCGTCAGCCGGCCGGTAACGACCGCCGTCGTGTCGCCGGTGCGGGTCACGCTGGTCGAGCGGAACTGGATTTCCGGATTGTTGGCGGCGTCGAAGACTGCGTCGGAGCGCAGGAACGCGTCGATGCGGCCCTGCCCGGTGCCGACGCTCTCGGGATAGATGGTGAGGTCGACCTTGGAGCGGCCGACATCGCCATTGTCGATACGGATCGTGCCCTTGAAACGGCCGAAAGCGCCGTCGAAACCGCCACCGCCGGCCTTGCCGATGGTGAAGCGGATCGAGGAGCCCGACGGGCTGATCGTGTAGCTGCCGGCGGCGTCGCTGAGCGCCACCGCGGCAACGGCAGGCACGGCGAGGCAAGCGGCAAAAGCCGCCAATCCGAGGATGCGCGCGTTCATGGTTTTTTCCTTCCGCAGATACGCATTTTCTGCGTTCTCGCCCCACCAACGAATGATGGCGCGGTTCTATTCCCCGCCTGACGAAGGTGTGATCATGCGCGTCAGCACGTTGTCGCGCAGCAGGAAATGATGGCGCAGCGCCGCCGCGATATGCAGCGCCACCAGCGCGATGCCGGCATAAGCGAGATACCAATGCGCGGACGTCCAAAAGCTCTCCGAAGCGTCGGATTCGGCCAAGGGCAGGTTGGGCATCACGAACAGGTTGAAGGGCATGGTTGGGATTTCCAGCGTCGACACCGAGACCAGCGCCCAGCCGGAGAGCGGCAGCGCGATCTGGAAGGCATAGAGCGCGAAATGCGCCAACGGCGCGGTTCTGCGCTCCAGCGTGCCGACCGAGGCCGGCAATGCGGGCGCCGCGTTGCCGAGCCGCCAGGCGATGCGCAGGATGATCAGGCCAAGCAGCAGGAAGCCGAAGGATTTGTGCAGCTGGATCAGCTCGAAGGACGTCCGCTGGCTTGTCGTTCGCACCATGACATAGCCGAGCGCGAACTGGCCGATGAAGATGACGCCGATCAGCCAGTGCAGGACTATCATCGCCCAGCCATAGCGGGTAGGGGTGTTGGTGAGGGATGTCTGCATGGCCGAAGAACGCCGCCGAGATCAGCTTTCTTCCGAACTATCCTATGCCTCGTCCCCGAGACAATTCCAGAAGCCGGCGCCGCCCCTCATTGCCCTGCCGGGCATTTCTCCCCGTGAACGGGGAGAAAGGGGCTGGCCGCGACGCTGGCGTTCTTTCTTGCCGCGTTGGCGATTGGCGAAACCGCCGGCGACATCTTCCTTCTCCCCGTTCAACGGGGAGAAGATGCCGGCAGGCAGATGAGGGGCAGCGCCGACGTTGACAAGTTCGCCTTTCACCTTGAACCGGCGACCTTGTCCGTGCCTACCCGCTCACCTTGAAGAAATCCACGAACGCCCTCAGCGCCGGCCGCATCTGCCGGCGGCTGGGATAATAAACGAAGAAACCCTCGAAAGTCGGGCACCAATCCTCCAGCACGCGGATCAGCCGTCCGTCGGCAAGTGCCGCGCGGACATAAGGCTCGAAGACGAAGGCAAGGCCGGCGCCGTCGACCGCCGCCTGGGCGATCAGGTGGTCTTCGTCGAGGATCAGCGGCCCTTGCGCGGCGATCTCGATTTCCTCGCCGTCCTTCTCGAATTCCCAGCGGTAGAGGATGCCGCTGGAGAAGCGGAAGCGGATGCAGCAGTGGTCGGCGAGGTCGCGCGGATGGCGCGGTTTCGGCATCGTCGCGAAATAGGATGGCGCGGCGACCACCGCGCCGCGAAGATCGGGGCCGATGCGTACCGCAATCATGTCGCGCTGCAGGCTTTCGCCGAGCCGCACGCCGGCGTCGAAGCCGCCTTCGACCACATCGGTGAAGCGATCCTCGATGACGATCTCCAGCACGATGTCGGGATAGGCTGTGGCGAAGGCGCCGAGCCTGGGCGTGAGCGTCAGGTGGGCGGCCGTGCGTGGCACGGTGAGCCGCAGATTGCCCGCCGGCCGGTCGCGCGCCTCGACCGCCGTCTCCAGCGCCAGGTCAATCTCGGACAGCGCCGGGCGCAGCCGCTCAAGCAGCTGTGCGCCTTCTTCGGTCGGCGCGACGCTGCGCGTGCTGCGCGCCAGAAGCCGCACGCCGAGCCGCGCTTCCAGGCTCGACACCGCGTGGCTCACGGCCGAGGGCGCTATGCCGAGCTCGCGTGCGGCGCCGCGAAAGCTGGCGCATTGGGCGACCGTGGCAAGCACGGCGAGCTGAGAGAGGTTGGCGCGGTTCATTGATCTATGTTTTAGAACAAGCCGTGCAAATGAGAACCGATTATCGAACGGACCGCAAGGCCTTATTTCCTGCCCATCGCAACAAGGAGATGCGCCATGCAAACCCGCAAACTCGGAACTGAACTCGAAGTCTTCCCCGTCGGCCTTGGCTGCATGGGCATGAGCTTCGCCTATGGCGGCCAGCCGGAGGCGGAGGCCATCGCCACGCTGCGCCGCGCCGTCGAAATCGGCGTGACCTTCTTCGACACCGCCGAAGTCTATGGTCCGTTCGAGAACGAAATCCTGCTCGGCAAGGCGCTGAAGCCGGTGCGCGACAAGGTCACCATCGCCACCAAATTCGGCTTCAAGATTTCCGAGCACGGCTCGGGCACCGACCGCATCATAGGCGTCGACAGCCGCCCCGAGCACGTCAAGGCGGTGGCGGAAGCTTCGCTGAAGCGGCTCGATACCGACGTCATCGACCTCTATTACCAGCACCGTGTCGACCCGAACGTGCCGATCGAGGACACGGTCGGCGCCATGGCCGAGCTGGTGCGCGAGGGCAAGGTGAGGGCGCTGGGCCTGTCGGAGGTGAGCGGCGCGACGTTGCGGCGGGCGCATGCCGTGCACCCGATCGCCGCGGTGCAAAGCGAATATTCGCTGTGGAGCCGCGATCCGGAGGACGAGGTCTTCGCCGTCTGCCGCGAGCTGGGCATCGGTTTCGTCCCCTACAGCCCGCTCGGCCGCGGCCTGCTCACCGGCACGATTGCCAAGCCCGACGTGCTCGGCGCCGGCGACTGGCGCCTCACCTTGCCGCGCTTCCAGGCCGAGGCGATGGCAGCCAACAACGCCGTCGTCGCGATGCTGGAGAAGACGGCGGCCGAGAAGGGCGTGACCCCGGCGCAGCTGGCGCTCGCCTGGGTCCTGCACCAGGGCGATTTTATTGTTCCCATCCCCGGCGCGCGGAAGATCCGCCACCTGGAGCAGAACACGGCGGCTGCGGGGATTGAGCTGAGCGCGGCGGAAATCGCGGCGATCGGCGATGCGTTGTCGCCGGATAAGGTGGTCGGCAAGCGCTATACGGAGGAACTGCTGGCGCTGGTGAATGGGTAGGCAATCACCGCGGAGGTGAGTCCGAGAGGCGCTGCGGCGCCTCTCTTGCATGTCACACGAATTAAAAGACGCGAGAGGTAGGCGCGAGGCCCCCCTCTCTGGCCTGCCGGCCATCTCCCCCTCAAGGGGGGAGATCAGATGTCGCATCTGCTTTCGCCAATCACCAGCGTTGCAAGGGGAGCGCCGTCATCGAAACTGCCAATCTCCCCCCTTGAGGGGGAGATGCTCGGCGGGGCAGAGGGGGTGCCTCGCGCCGACTATCTTATCTCTGCACCCCTACCACGGCACCACTTCAATCTCCGGCCAGCACTCCCTGGCCCGCTTCCCCTTCGCCTCATGCGTCCGCTGATTATCCAGCGCCCTGTTCGGCGTGATGCGAAACGAAAAGACGTCATCCAGCCCAAACGGCGCCACCAACTCCAACGCCCCGTCAGCACCGAACCGCACCCCAACCGCATGCGTCTTCGACGCAAAATAGCTGATGGATTCGCTCGAACTCGCGTATCTCGGACATTCCTGCCCGAATTTTTGCGGATACCACAGATGCACCCGCGCCTGGTTACGCACCTCGACCGGTAGCGGCAGCCCCTCGAAATGCCGTGCCGCCCGGCGGATCACCGCATCCTCGGCCTCGTAGGAAAGGTCGGCGTCGTCGAAATAGAACAGGTCGACATCCTTGATGCCGTAGCCCGGTGGCTTGCCGGTGAGATGGTTCCAGACGCTGTTATAGAGCGCGCCGGAAACCACCAGCCAGTCCGGCAAGGCAAGTTCTCGCACCCGCGCCAGCGTCTCTGCCAACAGCGGGTCAGCCGCGACGATCCTTAGGAACGCCGCGCGCTGATCTTCGAAGGGCAGGCCGGAATAGCGGAGATGGCTCATCGCCCTTTGGAGGGCGATTCGCCACCTGCCGGCAATGCCTTATGCTCTGAGCACGCCACCCGTCTGCTTGCTGACGTTCTCGACGATGCGCTTGGCCAGCGCCTCGAAATCCTCGTCGGTCAGGGTTTTTTCGACCGGCTGGATCGAGACCTCGATGGCGATCGACTTCTTGGCTTCGCCAAGTGAGGCGCCCTCGAAAACGTCGAACACCGAAACGCCGGTGACCAGCTTCTTGTCGGCGGCAAGTGCTGCCCGCACCAGGGTGCCGGCCTCGACCGTCTTGTCGACGACGAAGGCGAAGTCGCGCTTCACCGCCTGGAAGGGCGAGAGTTCCAGCTTCGGCTTGGTGCGCGTCGGCTTGGCCTTCGGCTCCGGCACGGCGTCGACGAACACCTCGAAGCCGCAGAGCGGACCTGAAGCGTCCAGCCCGTCCAGCGTCTTCGGATGGAATTCGCCGAAAGTGCCGAGCACGGTCTTGGGGCCGAGCTTGATCGTGCCGGATCGTCCCGGGTGATACCAGGTCGGGCCGCCCGGCTCGATCTGCAGTCGGTCGACCGGCGCGCCACAGGCTTCCAGTGCCGCGATCGCGTCCGCCTTGGCGTCGAACACGCCGACCGGCCCGGCATTGCCGGCCCAGCTGCGGCCCGAACCTTCGAGCTTCGCCGTGCCGCGCCTGACGCCGGCGGCAACGCGCCGCTGCTGGTCGGCCGCATCCCCCTCATAGGTGCCCGACACTTCGAAAAGCGCCACGTCGCCGATGCCCTTGTCGGCATTGCGCTGCGCGGCCGCGATCAGCCCGGGCAATAGCGAGGGCCGCATGTCGGACATGTCGGCGGCGATCGGGTTGGCGAGCTTCAGCGCCTTCTGGCCGCCGCCGAACAGCTCGGCGTGCTTTGCCGGGATGAAAGACCACGTGGCGGCCTCCATCATGCCGCGCACGGCGAGCGCCCGCTTGGCCGCGCGGGTGCGCACCTGCAGCGTGGTCAGGATCTTGCCGTTGACGGCGTCATGCGAGGTGAGCGGCTGCGGCGCGATGTTGTCGACGCCGTGGATGCGCATCACCTCCTCGACCAGGTCGGCCTTGCCGTCGATGTCCGGCCGCCAGGACGGCACCTTCACCTTGACGACGTCGCCCGAGCCCTGCGGCTCGAAGCCGAGGCGGGTCAGGATACCGAGGGCTTCCTCCCTCGGCACCTCGATGCCGGTCAGCCGCTTCACTTCCGACAGCGGGAAGGTGACGACTTTCGCCTTGTGGCCGGCATAGCCCGCCACCTCCATCTCGCTCGGCGTGCCGCCGCAGAAATCGAGCACCAGCTTGGTCGCAAGCTCCACGCCCGGCACCATGAATTCCGGATCGACGCCGCGCTCGAAGCGATAGCGCGCATCGGTGATGATGCCGAGCGCGCGGCCGGTGCGGGCCGTGGTGATCGGGTCCCAGAGCGCCGATTCGATCAGCACGTCGGTGGTGTTCTCGTCGCAGCCCGAGTGCTCGCCGCCCATGATGCCGGCGATCGATTCGACGCCATTGTCGTCGGCGATCACGCACATTTCCGGCGTCAGCGTGTATTCGCGGCCGTCAAGCGCCAGCACCTTTTCGCCGTCCCTGGCGCGCCGCACCACGAGGTTGCCGGCGACCTTCTTCGCGTCGAACACATGCAGCGGCCGGCCGCGGTCGAAGGTGACGAAGTTGGTGATGTCGACCAGCGCGCTGATCGGGCGAAGCCCGATGGCGATCAGCCGCTGCTGCAGCCATTTCGGCGACGGGCCGTTCTTGACGCCCTTGACCAGCCTGAGCGCGAAGCCCTGGCAAAGCTCCGGCGCCTCGATCGTGACCTTGACCGGGCACAGGCCTTCGCCGGCATGCGGCATGATCGCGCCGCCGGTGAGGCGGCCGAGCCCGCTCGCCGCGAGATCGCGCGCGATGCCGTAGACGCTGGTCGCGTCCGGCCGGTTCGGCGTCAAATTGATCTCGATGACCGGATCGTCGAGATGCGCGTAAGCCGCGAAGCTGGTGCCGACCGGCGCGTCCTCGGGCAAATCGATGATGCCGTTATGCTCATCGGAGATTTGAAGCTCGCGCTCGGAGCACATCATGCCATGGCTCTCGACGCCGCGGATCTTGCCGACCGAGAGCGTCACGTCGATGCCCGGAACATAGGTGCCGGGCGCCGCGAAGGCGCCGATCAGGCCGGCGCGGGCGTTCGGCGCCCCGCACACAACCTGCACCGGCGGCTTGCCGTTGCCGGTGTCGACGGTAAGCACGCGCAGCCGGTCCGCGTCGGGGTGCTGCACCGCCGTCAGCACCTTGGCGATGACGAAGGGCTTCAGGCCGGCCTTGTCGTCGACATGTTCGACTTCGAGGCCGATCGCGGTCAGCCGCTCGACGATCTCGGCAAGCGAGGCGTCAGTCTCGAGATGGTCCTTGAGCCAGGAGAGGGTGAATTTCATGGTGCTGTTCCGTTTGGTCCTTGCCCTTCGGGCCCTTGTTGATTGGGTCGGGGCACGCTGGTCTTCAGATGCCTGGGCAAATCGTCCGGCATGTGCAGGAAGGGCAGTTGCTCGCGCACATAGGCATGCAGCGTCGGCTTGAAATAGGCCGGCATGTCCATGGCGCCGAGCATGAAATAGATCTTGTTGTCGAGCCGCCGGTCGACATAGGCGATCGGCGAGCCGCAGATGCCGCAGAAGGAGCGCTCCACCGGGCCGTTGCGGTAGCTTTTCAGCGACTTGCCTTCGAGCGCGACCTGATCGGCCAGGAAGCCGACAAAGGCCGACACCGGCGCCCCGCTGGCGCGCCGGCAATCGCCGCAATGGCAATAGCTGATGTGGTGCGGCTCGGCCGAGGCCTCGAACCGCACCGCGCCGCAACGGCAGCCGCCGGTGTGTGGTGCCGTCATGCAGACAGCCCCCCGAACAACGTCGGCAGGTCGAGCGGCCGGAACCCGTAGTGGCTGAGCCAGCGCACGTCGGCGTCGAAGAAGGCGCGCAGGTCCGGCATGCCGTATTTCAGCATGGCGATGCGGTCGATGCCCATGCCCCAGGCAAAGCCCTGATACTCGTCGGGATCTAGCCCGCCGGCGCGCAGCACGTTCGGATGCACCATGCCGCAGCCCAGGATCTCCATCCAGTCGGAGCCTTCGCCGAAGCGCACTTCGCCCGGACGCGAGCGGTCGCACTGGATGTCGACCTCGAGGCTGGGCTCGGTGAACGGGAAGAAGGACGGACGGAAGCGCATCTTGACCGACGGCACCTCGAAGAAGGCCTTGCAGAACTCCTCCAGCACCCACTTCATGTTGGCGACATTGGCCGTCTTGTCGACCACCAGCCCCTCGACCTGATGGAACATCGGCGAGTGCGTGGCGTCCGAATCCTGCCGGTAGGTCTTGCCGGGGATGACGATGCGGATCGGCGGCTTCTGCCGCTCCATGGTGCGGATCTGCACGGGCGAGGTATGAGTGCGCAACAGCTTGCGCTCGCCCTTCTCGTCCGGCTGGAAGAAGAAGGTGTCGTGCATCTCGCGCGCCGGATGTCCTTCCGGGAAATTCAGCGCCGTGAAATTGTAATAGTCGGTCTCGATATCCGGCCCTTCGGCGATCGCGAAGCCGAGATCGCCGAAGATCGCCGCGATCTCGTCGATCACCTGGCTGATCGGATGGATGCGGCCGCGCTCGGCCGGCGACTGGCGCACAGGGAGCGTGACATCGACCTTCTCGGCGGCGAGCCGGGCGGCGATCGCCACATCCTTCAGCTCCGCCTTGCGCTGGGCGAGCGCCTCGGTGACGCGGTTCTTCAAACCGTTGATCGCCGGGCCCTTCACCTGCCGCTCCTCGGCGCTCATCGCGCCCAGCGTCTTCAGCATTTCGGAGACCGAGCCCTTCTTGCCCAGCGCCGAGACGCGCACCGCCTCGATTGCGGCCTCATCCGAGGCCGCCGCGATCTCGGCAAGCAACGAAGCTTCCAGGGCTTCAAGATTTCCAGCGGTGGCGTTCACGGCGAAATTCTTTCTATTCGGTGGCTGGCGCCAGCGCGTCACGATTTTGGTTACGCGGGTGCCATTTTGGTTACATCGGGGGCCAAAAAAGAACCCGCGCCAGCCGTGCCAGCGCGGGTTCCCCAAATCAGTACTAGAAATGCTTGGGAAGCGCTGGCTTAGGCGACAGCGCTCTCAAAAGCATTCGGCGTGGTGTTCTTCAGATATTCGAGCGCGACCTTGGCCTTGGCCACCAGCGCGGCGAAAGCCTGCGGCTCGTGGATGGCCATGTCCGAAAGGATCTTGCGGTCGATCTCGATGCCGGCCTTGTTGAGGCCGTCGATGAAGCGGCCATAGGTCAGGCCGTGCTCATGCACCGCCGCGTTGATGCGCTGGATCCACAGCGCGCGGAACGAGCGCTTGCGGTTCTTGCGGTCGCGGTAGGCGTACTGCAGCGACTTCTCAACCGCCTGCTTGGCGATGCGGATGGTGTTCTTGCGGCGGCCGTAGAAACCCTTGGCGGCTTTCAGGACCTTCTTGTGCTTGGCGTGGGCGGTAACGCCTCTCTTTACGCGTGCCATGTCATGATCTCCTTAAAACGTTGTCCAAGCCGAGGGATTAGAGGCCGTTCGGCAGAAAATTCTTGATGACCTTCTTGCCGTCCGGTTCAGCCAGAACCATCGTGCCGCGGGCATCGCGAATGAACTTGTTGGAACGCTTGATCATGCCGTGGCGCTTGCCGGCGGCAGCCGACAGCACCTTGCCGGTGGCAGTAATCTTGAACCGCTTCTTGGCGGCCGATTTGGTCTTCATCTTGGGCATTTTGCTACTCCGTATTGGTGGCGCACCATCGCGCTTCTTTTCTCGCTTCGGGCCGACCAAAGCCCGAAAAGCAAATGAAACCGCCACGGCATGCCCTGCCGGGCGGTTTTCTTGGAACGGCGGTCCTATAGATCAAAGACGGCCCGGGTGCAACACCTCAACCGATGCGACGCGGTGTCCCGCTGGGTAGGGTGGTTGAGATTCAGGTCAGGCCGAGTCGAGAATGGTGGTTTCCGAGAACCGGAGCGGAGCGTACTTAAAGTACGTGAGCACCGGAAGCGCAAGAAGCCGCCGTTCGCAGGCCGGCCTCACCTGAATATCAGCCACCCTACGGCAGTGTGAACCACACCGGCAGCACTCCAGTTTGCTGCGCGCCGTCGATCAGCTCGAAGGCCGGCAGCGCCACCAGGAACACCAGGCCGTCGAGCAGCGTGTTCAACAGCAGGCGCGGCCTGAAGCTGCCGGTGTCGCCCTCCTGATAGAGCGAAAGGTTCGGGAAGAAGCGCGGCACCTTGGCAAGATAGGCCGAATAAGGGGCGCCAAGAACTTCCTTCAGATAGCGCTCCTCGCGCAGGATGACGATGTGGAACGCGCCGGCGCACAGCAGCGCAAAGAGAATGATGCCTGAAAACGAGCCGATCTGCGCGCCGACGCCGGCGGCGGCCACCGTCGAGAACAGATAGAGCGGGTTGCGGGTGATCGAATAGGGCCCGCCGGTGACCACTTCGGAGGATTTGCGCCCGCCGATATAGAGCGTCGACCACAGCCGCCCGACTATGCCGAGGAAGATCAGAAGCACGCCGAACATCTCGATCGACTCGTGTACCGGCGTGTTCGGCGGAAAAGTCGACTGGCCGAACAGAAGCGCGGCAAACAGCACCACGATCAGAACGGCCAGCACGAGGCGGCGCATATGCTGATAGCCACCGAGACCCGGCGTTCGCCGGGCAGGCTTGGACTTCACTTCATCGGCCATGAGGAAAAACCCGATCGTTTGCTCGCGATCGCAAAGCGATCGTTCGAGTAGCAGGCGACCGGGGACAGAAAACAGGCGTCCCGCCGATCGTCGGGACGCCACTGCACCATGATTTTGGCGGGATTTAGCGCGGCGCCAGAACCATCATCATCTGGCGGCCTTCGAGCTTCGGCTCCGCCTCGACCTTGGCGATCGTCGACACTTCCTCGCGCACCTTGTTCAGAAGCTGCATGCCGAGCTCCATATGCGCCATCTCGCGGCCGCGGAAGCGCAGCGTCAGCTTGACCTTGTCGCCTTCCTCGAAGAAGCGCCGTACGGCCTTCATCTTGGTCTCGTAGTCATGGCTGTCGATGTTCGGGCGCATCTTGATCTCCTTGATCTCGATGACCTTCTGGTTCTTGCGCGCTTCGGCCGCCTTCTTCTGGTTGGCGTATTTCAGCTTGCCGAGATCGAGGATCTTGACGACCGGCGGCACCGCGTTGGGCGATATCTCGACGAGATCGAGCCCGGCCTCTTCGGCCAGCAGCAGCGCGTCGTTGATGGAAACATCGCCGCGGTTCTGGCCGTCGGCATCGATAAGCTGGACCCGGGGCACCCGGATGTCTCGGTTGGAGCGCGGCCCGTCCTTGGTGGGTGCCGCTGCTTTGAAAGGTCTGCGAATGGTCGTGGTCTCCTCGGCCGTTTCGTTCAGGGTTCAGTAAATTCGAATTGCTGGACGCGCGTATGTGGGGAGCGCGGGGCGTGAGTCAATAGCACAGCCCGGTTGGAAAATCACCTGTCCGCTTGCCTTTACCTGCACCAAGCAAAGAAACGCCGCGAGCACTTTTCGTTGAACCACCGCCTGTGTCAAAAGACCGGCGGAAAGGACAAGCCCATGGCCGCCAGCGTTCCGGTTTTCATCGATGTGGACGGGTCGAGCATCGCCGTCAGGCAGGCGCCCGGCGCGGCGCCCGGCGTGGTGTGGCTCGGCGGCTACAAGTCCGACATGCTGGGCACGAAGGCCGAGGCCCTCGCGGCCTGGACCGGGAGCGAAGGCTTTGCCTATCTGCGCCACGACTATTCCGGCCACGGCGAGTCGGGCGGCGAATTCGCCGACGGCACGATCTCCAGATGGCTGGCCGAGAGCCTTGCCGTTTTTCGCCGGTTCAGCCAGGGCAAGCAGATCCTGGTCGGCTCCTCGATGGGGGCGTGGATCGCGCTGCGCATGGTGCAGGAATTGCGCCGGGCGGGCGACGACCGCGTGGCCGGTCTCGTGCTGCTTGCGCCGGCGCCTGACTTCACGATCGAGTTGATCGAACCGGTGCTGACCAAGGCACAGAAGCGCGATCTTTCGAAAAAGGGATTTTTCGCCGAGCCGTCCGACTATTCGGACGAGCCTTACATCTACACCCGAGCGCTGATCGAGGACGGCCGCGCCAACCGGGTCATGACCGGACCGATCGACACGCACTGTCCGGTGCACATATTGCAGGGCCTTGCCGATCCGGACGTGCCGTCCAGCCATGCGCTGAAGCTCGCATCGATGCTTCCCGCCGACGATGTGACGCTGTCGCTGATCCCCGACGGCGACCATCGCCTGTCCCGTCCCGAGGATCTCGACATGCTGAAGCGCGCCGTCGCCGACATGGTCAGGCGGGCCGCCTGACCATGCGCATCTCCATCCCGATATCCGCCTTCGTCGCCGCGATCGTCGGCTTTGGCGGCACGCTGGCCCTCGTCATCGCCGCCGCCAAGGCGGTCGGCGCCACCCAGATCGAGACCGCGAGCGGCGTGACGGCGATCTGCCTGGCCATGACGATCGAATGCCTGTGGCTGTCCTGGCGCACGAAGATGCCGGTCATCACCGCCTGGTCGACGCCGGGTCTCGCGCTGATCGCGGCCTCCAGCGGTTTCACGATGCCGCAAGCCGTGGGCGCCTTCATGGTCACCGGTGTCCTTCTGGTCGCCACCGGCCTGTTCAAGCCGCTGACCCGGCTGATCGCGCAGATCCCGGCCTCGGTCGCGTCCGGCATGCTGGCCGGCATCCTGGTCAGCTTCGCCGTCAACGCGGTGAAGACCATTCCCGCCGATCCCTGGCTCATCCTGCCGCTGATCGCCGCCTTCTTCGTCATCCGCCTGTTCAATCCGGCTCTATCGGTGCTGGTGGTGCTGATCGGCGGCGGGCTTGCCGCTTTCCTCATCGGCCGCGTCGGCAGCCTGCCGGTGCCGGAACTGTCGACATTGACGTTCATTGCGCCGCAATTCACCGTTTCGGCGATCATCGGCCTTGCCCTGCCGCTCTATCTGGTAACCATGGCCTCGCAGAACCTTTCCGGCCTCGCGGTGCTGCGCGCCGCGGGCTACCACCCCGAACCCGGCCCGCTGATCGGCGTCACCGGTCTGTTCTCGCTGCTCTCGGCGCCGTTCGGCGCCGCGACCACCAATCTCGCTGCGATCTCCGCCGCAATCTGCACCGGCCCCGACGTCCATCCAGATCCGGCCGAGCGATGGAAGACCGGGCCGTTCTACGCGCTCGCCTATCTCATCTTCGCCATCTTCGGCGCCTCGCTCGTGGCGATCTTCGCCGTCCTGCCGCAAAGCCTGATCGTGCTGGTCGCGGGGCTTGCCTTGACGGCGCCCCTGGCCAACGCGCTGTCGATAGCCCTTCATGACGCTGGCGACCGCATGCCGGCCACCGTCACCTTCGCCGTGACGGCTTCGGGGCTCACGCTTTTCGGCGTCGGCGCGGCATTTTGGGGGCTGGTTGCCGGAATGGCAGTGCTTTTCCTGGAAAAACTCAAAAAGCGATAATCATTTCAGATGCTTCGCCGGTTTTAGCCGGACTTGCCTTGAATCGCCGATTCCGCCTTCCCATTTCGATTCCACGCAGCCGGTTTGGCTGTCTCCAATGGAAGGATTGGGAGAAATGAATACGACTGCATTGATCCGTCCGGCCTGGACGCCGGCCACCATCGCGCTGATGGTCATCGGCTTCATGGTATTCTGGCCGCTCGGCTTCGCCATGCTCGCCTACATCATCTGGGGCGACCGGCTGGAAGGCTTCAAGCGTGACGTCAACCGCGCGACCGACGGCATCTTCGCCGGCTGTCGCCGCGGCTCCGACAAGGCGGCCCGCTGGGGCCACGGCTCGGCCCGCACCGGCAACGTCGCCTTCGACGACTGGCGCGAGAAGGAACTGGAGCGCCTGGCCGAAGAGCGCCGCAAGCTCGACGAGATGTTGACCGAGTTCGACGACTACGCCCGCGAGTTGCGCCGCGCCAAGGACCAGGAAGAGTTCGACCGCTTCATGGCCAACCGCAGCAAGCATACCGCGCCGACCACCACCGAGTCGGCCGATAAGCCCGCTTCCAAGCGCGGCAAGGGCACGAACCTGCTCGACGACTGAAGCCGCGCGACAGGCTCCGGTACGATATGCGGCGTCGCGTCTTGCGGCGCCGTTTCTTTTTTGTTCTCTATGGTGCACCCCGCCACTGGTTGTTTTTTTCGAATCGCGTATCGTCCAGCCATGACCCTCGGCTTCTTTCGCAATCTGACCAAGCCAAAGCCCACGCCTGTCGTGGAGCGCGAACATTGCGTCGCCGGGCGCACGCTGCCGCTCAAAATCGTCGAAAGCGCCAGGGCCAGGCGGCTCACTTTGCGCATCGATTCCGGCGGCCAAGGCCTGCGCGTCACCGTGCCGCCCGGCCTGCGCCGCGGCGAGGTGGAGAAATTCCTCGACCGCCACCAGGATTGGCTGGAGCAGCGGCTGGCCAAGGTGCCGACCCGCCCGCAAGTGCGGCCCGGCATAAAAATCCCGATCCGCGGCGTGCCGCATCGCATCGTGCATGAACCGTCGAAGCGCGGCACCGTCACCATCCTGCGCGACGATCGCGGCCCGCTGTTGGTCGTCCATGGCGAGCGCATCCATCTGCCGCGCCGCATCGCCGATTACCTCAAGCGCGAGGCCAAGAAGGAGATCGAGAGGCTGGTGGTCAAGCACACCGAGGCGATCGGCAAGCGCGCCAAGGCGATAAGGTACAAGGATACCTCCAGCCGCTGGGGGTCATGCACCTCGGAGGGCAATCTCTCCTTCTCCTGGCGCATCATGATGGCGCCGCCGGCGGTGATAAACTATCTGGTGGCGCATGAGGTGGCGCATCTCAAGGAGATGAACCACGGCCCGAAATTTTGGAAGCTGTGCGAGAAGCTCTGCCCCGACACCGACCGCTGCAAGGACTGGCTGAAGCGGAATGGCGGGGCGCTGCAGGCTATTGTGTTTGAGTAGGGCAGCTGATGGCGCAATGCGAAGTACGCTGCCACTGCTAGCGCAAACGCCGGAGATTAGCCGAGCCATCTCAGCGTCGTCATCCTAGGGCGAAGTGAGGAGCGGAGCGACGAGCGCAGACCCTAGGATCCATGCCGCGACGTGCGAGCGCCGCAGCGGTTCAGAAGTCGCTTTGCATTGACGGTAGGCGCCTCGGAACGGCATTTTACTCTCAACCGCGGCACTCTTCGGCCGATGTAACGGCATGGATCCTAGGGTCTACGCGCCGCTTCGCGTCGCTCCGCCCTAGGATGACGAAGTTACGGTTGGCACCCTATGAACCTTCAATCATCGTTCGCCGCGTTCAATTCCTCCGGCCGCAACCCTTCCTCGATATGCGGCCAGGGCAGAAAATCCCGGTCGAAGGCATCGCTGCCGAAATACTCCAGAGCCCGGTGCGCCTCGGCGCCGTTGAAGGCGGCCTTGTCCATCAGATGCGCGATCACCTCGCGCGCCTGGGCGATCTTCTGCCTGAGTTCGGCAACGGTCCGGTCGGCCATGATTGTCCTGCTCCCGCCTGTGGTCCCGTTATGAAGGTAGCGTTTTCCGCCGCGCCGGCAACAGCATGCTTTTTCTCGACTCTTTTCCCGTTTCGTGCCAAGCCCGCGCAATGACGCTCGACATCAAGATCTGCGGATTGAAGACCGACGCCGCGATTGCTGCCGCCCTTGCCGGCGGTGCCAGCCATGTCGGCTTTATTTTCTTCGCCAAGAGCCCGCGCTATGTCGAGCCGGCCGAGGCTGGGCGCCTGCGCGAAGCGGCGCGCGGCAAGGCCTTGGCGGTCGCCGTCACGGTCGACGCCGACGATGCCTTTCTCGACGAGATCGTCGCCAAGATGCAGCCGGACATGCTGCAGCTGCACGGTTCGGAAACGCCCGAGCGCGTGGCCGAGCTCAAGGCCCGCTATGGCCTGCCGGTCATGAAGGTGTTTTCCGTCAGCGAGGCAGCCGATATCGAGCGGATAAAGCCGTTCGTTGGTATCGCCGATCGTTTCATGTTCGACGCAAAGCCGCCGAAGGGATCGCAACTGCCGGGCGGCAACGGCGTCGCCTTCGACTGGCGCGTCCTTGCCGGCCTTGACGCCGGGCTCGATTACATGCTTTCCGGTGGGCTCAACGCCGCCAATATCGGCGATGCCTTGAGACTGGCCAACCCTCCCGGAATAGACGTTTCGTCCGGCGTGGAAAGCGCTCCGGGCGTCAAGGATCCGGCGCTGATCGAGCAGTTTTTCCGGGCCGTCAGGGCCGCGCGCGACGACCGCGCCGCCTGAGGCACATTCACATTAGGAGAGCGGCGATGAACAAGCCGGCTATGCCCAATTCCTTCCGCACCGGACCCGACGAGCAGGGCATGTTCGGCATTTTCGGCGGCCGTTTCGTTGCCGAAACGCTGATGCCGCTGATCCTCGATCTCGAGGAGCAGTGGAACAAGGCCAAGAACGATCCGGAATTCAAGGCCGAGCTGCAGAACCTGTCGACCCACTATGCCGGACGGCCGTCGAAGCTTTATTTCGCCGAGGGCCTGACGAAGCATCTCGGCGGCGCCAAGGTCTATTTCAAGCGCGAGGACCTCAACCACACCGGCTCGCACAAGATCAACAACTGCCTCGGCCAGATCCTGCTCGCCAAGCGCATGGGCAAGAAGCGCATCATCGCCGAGACGGGCGCTGGCCAGCATGGCGTCGCTTCGGCCACCGTCGCGGCGCGTTTCGGCTATCCTTGTGTCGTCTACATGGGCGCCACCGACGTCGCCCGCCAGAGCCCCAACGTCTTCCGCATGAAGCTGCTGGGCGCCGAGGTGCGGCCGGTCACTGCCGGCCACGGCACGCTGAAGGACGCCATGAACGAGGCCCTGCGTGATTGGGTCACCAATGTCGAGGACACCTATTACCTGATCGGCACCGCCGCAGGCCCGCATCCCTATCCGGAGCTGGTGCGCGACTTCCAGTCGGTGATCGGCTCGGAGGCCCGCGCCCAGATGCTGGAGCAGGAAGGCCGGCTGCCGGACGTCATCATCGCTGCCGTCGGCGGCGGCTCCAACGCCATCGGCCTCTTCCATCCCTTCCTCGACGACAAGGATGTCCGCATCATCGGCATCGAGGCCGGCGGGCGCGGCCTCGATGGCGTCGAGCATTGCGCGTCGATGAATGCCGGCAAGCCCGGCGTGCTGCACGGCAACCGCACCTATCTGTTGCAGAACGCCGACGGCCAGATACTCGACGGCCATTCGATCTCGGCCGGCCTCGACTATCCGGGCGTCGGTCCGGAGCACTCCTGGCTGCGCGATTCCGGCCGCGTCCAGTATGAGCCGATCCTCGACGACGAGGCGCTGGAGGCCTTCCAGCTCACCACCCGGGTCGAAGGCATCATCCCGGCGCTGGAATCGGCGCATGCCATTGCGCACGCGATGAAGATCGTGCCGAAGATGGACAAGGACCAGCTCGTCATCGTCAATCTGTCCGGCCGCGGCGACAAGGACGTGCATACGGTGGCCAACATGCTGGGCATGGAGATCTGACAATGACCACCCGCATCGACCGCCGCATGGCGAAGCTCAAATCCGAGGGCCGTCCGGCCCTGGTCACCTACATCATGGGTGGCGACCCCGATTATGACACTTCGCTGTCGATCATGAAGGCGCTGCCCGCCTCCGGCAGCGACGTCATCGAGCTCGGCATGCCTTTCTCCGACCCGATGGCCGACGGTCCGGCCATCCAGGCGGCGGGTCTTCGGGCGCTGAAGGGCGGCCAGACCCTGGCCAGGACGCTGAAGATGGCGTCCGAGTTCCGCGCCGGCGACGACGAGACGCCGATCGTGCTGATGGGCTATTACAATCCGATCTACATCTACGGCGTCGATCGCTTCCTCGCCGACGCCAAGGCAAGCGGCATCGACGGCCTGATCGTCGTCGACCTGCCGCCGGAAATGGATGAAGAGCTCTGCATTCCGGCGCTGAAGGCCGGCGTCAACTTCATCCGCCTGGCCACGCCGACCACCGACGACAAGCGCCTGCCCAAGGTTCTGGAGAACACCTCCGGCTTCGTCTATTACGTCTCGATGACCGGCATCACCGGCTCGGCGCTTGCCGACACGGCCAAGGTCTCGGCGGCGGTCACCCGCATCAAGGGCCACACCGCGTTGCCGGTCTGCGTCGGCTTCGGCGTCAAGACGGCCGAGCAGGCGCGCGTCATCGGCGCCTCGGCCGACGGCGTCGTCGTCGGCACGGCGATCGTCAACGCGGTCGCCAATGTGCTGGGGCCAAAGGGCGAGAAAACAGCCGATCCGGCCGAAGCCGTGGCCACTCTGGTCAGCGGCCTTGCCCAGGGCGTCCGCTCGGCTCGCCTTGCTGCCGCCGAATAGTTTTCCTACCTCTTCCTCGTAGGGACAGGAGCCGAAGCGATGAACTGGATCACGAACTACGTTCGCCCGAAGATCAATTCGATGCTCGGCCGGCGCACTGACATGCCGGAAAACCTCTGGATTAAGGATCCCGAGACCGGCGAGATGATCTTCCACAAGGACCTCGAGTCCAACCAGTTCGTCATCCCGGCCTCCGGGCATCACATGAAGATCTCGGCCAAGGAGCGGCTGAAATACTTCTTCGACGACGGCAAATACGAGGTGCTGGAAAATCCCAAGGTCGTCCAGGACCCGCTGAAGTTCCGCGACGAGAAGCGCTACACCGACCGTCTGAAAGAGGCCAAGACGAAGACCGGTCTGGAAGACGCTATCCTCAACGCGCTCGGCACCATCGAAGGCCTTCCGGTGGTGGTCACCGTGCAGGATTTCGCCTTCATGGGCGGCTCGCTCGGCATGGCCGCGGGCGAGGCCATCGTCCACGCCTTCGAGGTCGCGCTGCAGCGCAGGCGGCCGCTGATCCTGTTCGCCGCCTCCGGCGGCGCCCGCATGCAGGAAGGCATCTTGTCGCTGATGCAATTGCCGCGCACCACGGTCGGCGTCGATCGGCTGAAGGAAGCAGGCCTGCCCTATATCGTCGTGCTGACCAACCCCACCACGGGCGGTGTCACGGCTTCCTACGCCATGCTGGGCGACGTCCACATTGCCGAGCCCGGCGCCCTGATCGGCTTTGCCGGCCCGCGCGTCATCGAGCAGACCATTCGCGAAAAACTGCCCGACGGCTTCCAGCGCGCCGAATATCTGATGGAGCACGGCATGGTCGACATGGTCGTTTCGCGGCTCGAGATGCGCCAGACCATTTCCCGGCTCTTGAAGATGCTGCTCAAGGTGCCGCAAGCCGAGAAGCCGCTGGAGCCGGAAATCCTGCCGCCGGCGGTGGTCAACGCCGAGGCGCGGCCACAAGCCTGACGGGATATCGGCCCGACGCGACATCGTTCGCCGCGAACCGCGATTTGCGCCGTCCATTGTCTGCTGTAGCCTCTGATTTGCGCATGGCGGTTCCGAAACCGATTCCCGGTTTCGGAAGCATGCGCTAGGGTTCCACCATGACAACGCTCTCCGCCGAACGCGAAATCGAACATCTGATGACGCTGCATCCGAAAGGCTTCGACCTTTCGCTGGATCGCGTCACCCGGCTTCTCGAACGCCTCGGCAACCCGCAGGACCGGCTGCCGCCGGTCATCCACATCGCCGGCACCAATGGCAAGGGCTCCTGCGCCGCCTTCTCGCGCGCGCTGCTGGAGGCGGCCGGCCATCTCGTCCACGTCCACACGTCGCCGCATCTGGTGAACTGGCATGAGCGCTACCGGCTGGCGGCCGAAGGCGGCGGCAAGCTCGTCGAAGACGACATTTTCGCCGAGGCCATCGCCCGCGTCGCCGAGGCCAATCAAGGCCAGAAGATCACCGTCTTCGAGATTCTCACCGCCGTCACCTTCATCCTGTTTTCGGAGCATCCGGCGGAGGCGGCGATCGTCGAGGTCGGCCTCGGCGGCCGTTTCGACGCCACCAATGTCGTCAAGCGGCCGGCGGTTTCGGTGATCATGCCGATCTCGATGGACCACGAAGCCTATCTCGGCGACCGCGTCGAGCTGATCGCCGCCGAGAAGGCGGGCATCATGAAGCGCGGCTGCCCGGTGGTGATCGGCGCCCAGGAAAGCGACACCGCGCTTCAGGTGCTGATCGAGACGGCCGAGCGGCTGGATTGCCCGACCGTGATCTATGGCCAGGATTTCCTCGCTTTCGAGGAGAACGGCCGCATGGTCTACCAGGACGAGGACGGGTTGATGGACCTGCCTTTGCCGCGTCTGCCCGGGCGCCATCAATACGCCAACGCCGCCGCGGCGATCGCCGCCGTCAAGGCGGCCGGCTTCGAGATCGGCCATCGCGCCGCCGAGCGGGCGATGACCCATGTCGCCTGGCCGGCACGCATGCAGAAGCTGACGCAGGGCAAGCTGGTGGAGCTTGCGCCGAAAGGGTCCGACATCTGGCTGGACGGCGGCCACAATCCCGGCGCCGGCATCGTCATCGCCGAGGCGCTGGCCGAGCAGGAGGAGAAGAATCCGAGGCCGCTGGTGCTGATTTCCGGCATGATCAACACCAAGGACCAGACCGGCTATTTCAGCGCCTTCAAGGGTCTCGCCCGCCATGTTTACACCGTCCCGGTGACCAACAGCGATGCCGGCGTGCCGAACGACGAGCTGGCGTTGCGGGCCGAAGAAGCGGGCCTGTCGGCCGAGCCCGTCAGCTCCGTCGCCAGCGCGCTGATGCTGTTGCGCGACTCCTGGGACGGCCCGGCGCCGCGGATTCTCATCGGCGGCTCGCTCTATTTCGCTGGCGCCGTGCTGGCCGAAAACGGCACGCCGCCGACCTAAGGTCAGGTCGAGACAGCGCTGCGGATTTCGGCGGGGGCCGAAAGGAACCGGCCATGATCAAAGTGAAGCAGCTCGCCCATGTCTGCATCTTCGCGCATGACCTGGAGGCGACGCGCTCCTTCTACCGCGACGTGCTTGGCATGGACACAAGATTCAATTTCCTGCGCGACGGCAGGATTTTCGGCTTCTATCTCGACTGCGGCGGCCGCAGCCATGTCGAGGTCTTTGAAAAGCACGAGGCCAGCTACAGCGACCGCAACCAGATCAACCACTTCTGCCTGGAGGTCGAAGATATCGAGGCTGCGATCGCCCATATCCGATCGAAAGGCTTCGAGGTAACGCCGAAGAAGCTCGCCTGCGACGACACGTACCAAGCCTGGATTACCGATCCCAACGGCGTGAGGATCGAGCTCTTCGAATATACCGCCAAAAGCGCGCAGTTCGCCGGCGGCGATCGCGTCGCCGACTGGTGATCAAGGGGCAGCTCAGAAATCCCACGGTGAGATTAAATCAAGGCCAGCGGCGCTGAAGTCGCTCAGATTGCGTGTTGCCAGCCGACCGCCGTTGACGCGAGCGATTGCTGCAATCATGCCGTCGGGAGCCGACATGCCTCGGCCCTGGCGCTTGGCGGCTCCCATGATCTCGCCGTAAACCAGGGCAGCCTCTTCCGTCAGGCCAAAAATACGGTCGGCAAAGCGATGGCGCCACTGGGAAAGCCCTTGCTCTAGGCGGTTGGCGCGCTCGTCAGGCCGTATCTTTTGGATGCCGAAGGCGATTTCACCAATCGCCACAGTGGGAAGGGCAAGCTCCGCATCGTTCCGTACAAGCCAGGCCAAAACGGCTGCGTCGGGTGCCTTCTTGAGTGTCTCCGACATCACATTGGTATCCACGAAGATCAAAGTTCTGGCCCCGTGTGAACCTTGCGGTCTTCGCGGATGATTTTCTCCAGATCGATGTCGGTGCCATTCGCTGCCGCCAAGCGAGCGTAGAAGGTGGAGGCGGGTTCGCGTCCAGCTTCCCGAACCTCATAGGATTCAAGTGCGCGTTCGACCACATCGGCTATGGAGCGATTTTCTCGACGAGCAAGTCGGTGAGCAAGGTCCCGCGCCTTTGCGCTACGGACTGAGAGCTGAGGTTCGGCCATTTGAAACTCCGTATGACGGGAATATAGGCCAATTGATCTTAGCCATCAAGATGGCAGGTGATGGCTAGCCAACTCGCCTACTTCAGCTCGATCTCGATAAAGGCGTACTCGCCGTCATTGGCGTTGACGACGTCATGCTCGACGCCTTCCCTGCGGAAATAGGGCGCACCTTTCTTCATTTCGGCGAAGGACTCGCCGTCCTTGGTCACCAGCTTCACCTTGCCGTCCATCAGCGGCACGACGACATAGTCGTGGCCATGGCGGTGCCAGCCGGTGTTGGCGCCAGGCGCGAAGCGGTACTCGGTGACGATCACGCGCTCATTGTCGACATGGACTGTGGCCTTGGCTGTTCCGGTCATGGCGTTCTCCTTTCCTTGTAGAAGAGGAGATGGCGGGCGCGAACGTCAGGGCCAGGGCGCCATGAGCGATGGCGCCAAAGAAAAGCCCGGCGCGATGGCCGGGCTTGTTCCTTGAATATCCGAATTGGCTCAGGCGATGGCGCCGTTGATCCAGTGCGACAGCGCCGTCTTCGGCGCGGCGCCCACTTTCATGTCGGCCACTTCGCCGCCCTTGAAGATCATCAGCGTCGGGATCGAGCGCACCCCAAACTGCGCGGCAAGCTCGGGATTCTCATCGATGTTGAGCTTGGCGATCTTCACCTTGGAGCCGAGCTCCTTGGCGATCTCTTCCAGCGACGGGCCGATCATCTTGCACGGGCCGCACCACTCGGCCCAGAAATCCACCACGACCGGCTCCTTGGCGTTGAGCACATCGGCCTGGAAATTACCATTGTCGACCTTGACGGTGGCCATGCTGAAATCCTTTCGAAAACTCGGGTTGCACCAAATGTGGTGGTTGTGGCGGCGATGTTCAAGCAGTTCTTGTGTCACGCTCCCGTGAGTCGGGCAAGGGCAGCGTCCATAGCCGCGGCCGGCAGCTCGATCAGGCGCGGCGCCTCGGTGAACAGCAGCGCTGCCGTCACCTCGCGTCCCGGATAGAGCGGCTCAAGCAGCGCGCGGTAAAGCGCAAGCTGCAGCACATAGGCCGACGGCACTTCAGCCAGGTTTTTGGGGGCCGGCCGGTTGGTCTTGTAGTCGATTATCGAGACTGTTTGCGGCGTGACCGCCAGCCGGTCGATCTTGCCGGAGATCGAGCGCAGCCTGCCCTTCACCTCGAGGCTGCCCATGATCGCCACTTCGGCGCGCGAGGACGGCGAGAACAGCGGGCCGAAGCGGTTGTCGGACAGGATGGAGAACACCGCCTCAAGAGCCCTGTCGCGCTCGTCCGCCGGCCAATCGGCGCCGGCGCGCCCCAAATAGCGCTCGGCCGCATCGCGCCTTTCCGCCTCGGCGAGGCCGGGCAGCATCTGCAGCAATTTGTGCAGGGCAAGGCCGCGCACCACGGCGAAGCCGGGTTCGGCGGCGGCGTCGAGCACCGGCGAACGCGTACCGGGGATGGCGTCTTTCGCTTCCTCGATCAAGGCCGAGGCGCCGGAAGGTGAAAGCGGCCGCGGCAGCTCCTCATAGGGCGGCAGCGGCCGGAACAGGTTTTCCGGCAGCGGCGCGGTGTGCTCGAAGGGCCCCGCCTCCCCGACGCCCGCCAGCGCCACCGGCGGCAATTTCGTCACATGGAAGCGATGCACGGCCACATCGGCCGCCGCCGGATGCCGGCGCTCGGAACTCTCGGACGCGCCGGTCAACGCCCGGCTGACGATCGAATGCCAGGTGCCGGGGCTGGGTTGCCGCTTGCCGTGATAGCCGCAGACGATCAACCGGTCCTCGGCACGCGTCATGCCGACATAGAGCAGCCGCCGGTATTCATCATCCGCCAGCTCGCGTGCCCGGACCGATGCCGCCTTCGAGACGCCGTTGGCGACATCGCTGGCCGAGCGCCACAGATAGCCCTTGCCTTTCCACTGCGCCCCCGAGCTCTCGAACGGCATCAGCCGCGGCAGATGCTGGTCGCTGAAGGGCGCCGAGCCGCCGTCGACCAGGAAGACCACCGGCGCCTCGAGACCCTTGGCGGCGTGCACGGTCATGACGCGGACCTCGTCGCGCGTCTGGTCCATCTCCCGCTTGATCTCTGGGCCGGCATTCTCCAGCGTCGACAGGAAGGATTCCAGCCCCGGCAAGCCGGTGCGTTCCTCAGCCAGGCAAAAGCTCAGGAACTCGTCGAGGATGTCGCCGGCCTCGGGTCCCAGCCGCGCCGTCATCTTGCGGCGCAGCCCGTCGCGCGCCAGCGCCGCGGCATAGAATTCGAACACAGGCTTGAACGCAACCTCGGTTGCCCAGCCATCGAGCCGGCTAACGACAGCGGCGAGGGAAACATCTTCGGCCGCGTGATGCCTGAGGGAGGCAATCAGCGACTGGCCCTTCGGCCTTTGGCCGGCAAGCGTCAGCAAGGTCTCCTCGGAGATATCGAAGATCGGGCTGCGCAGCACGGCAGCCAAGGAGAGATCGTCTTCCGGCTGGATGAGGAAATGCCCGAGCGCGATCAGGTCCTGCACGGCGATGTGGCCAGGCAGGCTCAGCCTGTCGGCGCCTGCCACCGGGATCTGCCGGTTCTTCAGGCTGCGCGACAGCGCATGGACGAAGCGGTCGCGCTTGCGCACCAGCACCAGGATGTCGCCGGCGGTCAGTTTCCGGCCCTTGCCTTCGATGATCTCGCCACGCTTGAGCCAGGTCTGGATGGTTGTGGCGACATGCTCGGCGACGCGTACGGCGGGCGCGCTGGCATGGTTGACCGGCAAGGTCCAGTCGTCCGGCTCCTCGACCATTTCGGCGCAGACCGAAGGCCACACCTCGACATAACCAGGCGCGTCGTTGCGGATTGCCTTGTGGCTCAGCGGATCGGGATCGTGGCTGATGCCGCGCCGCACGCCCGGCTCGGCGAAGACGCGGTCGACCGCGGCCAGCACGTCGTCGCTCGACCGGAACGACCAGGTGAGCTTGAGATTGGCGAAGGCGGCTTCGGCGTCGCGCACGCGCCCGGCAAACAAAAGCCGGCTCTCGGCAAAGGAATCGGGCGCCGCGCCCTGGAAGGAATAGATCGACTGCTTCTCGTCGCCGACGGCAAACACCGTGCGCCGCACAGCCTCGCGCTGGCCGAGCCCGGCGAAGAACTCTTCCGTCAGCTTCTTCACCACCTCCCACTGGTCCGGGCTGGTGTCCTGCGCCTCGTCGAGCAGGATATGGTCAATGCCCTGGTCGAGCTTGAACTGCACCCATGGCCCGGCATCCGGGCGCGACAAAAGGTTCACGGTGCGGGTGATGAGATCGTTGAAATCGAGGAAGCCCCGTCCGCGCTTCAATTGCTCGTAGCGCGCGATCAGCCAGCCGGCGACGGTCAGCGCCGCGGCTGTCCCTTCCAGCATGCGGAACAGCGCCAGCCGGTCCGACACGTCGAGGATTGCCTTGGCCGTCGCGAGGTAGCGTTCCGGCAGATCCGGCAGCCGGTCGACCAGCGCCTTCTTGAAGATCTTGGCCGGCTCATAGGAGTCGCCGTCGGCCTTCAGGAAGGCTTTTGCCAGCAGCCGCAGGCGTCGGATCGGGTCGCCGTCGGCGAAGGCGCCCCGCGCATAGGGGATGACATTGTTCAGCACCTGCCGCGCGTCGGCGGCTTCGGCGGCCTGCGCGAACTCGGCGAACTGGCGAGGAGCGAACCCAGGCAGCGGCCAGAGCGAGGCGGCGATGTCCTCGGCCGTCTGTCCGGGCCTGAAGCCGAATTCGGCGAAGAGCGGCCGGAAATCCCGCTCCCCGCCGAGCTTGGCGATGAAGTCGCGCAGCTCGTCGCGCTTGCCGACGATCTCGCCAAGCAGCGTATCGAGACCGAACTCGCCGCCGCGCTCCAGCACGGTGGCAAAGGCTTCCGCCAGGCCTTCGACGCCGGCGCCCGCGCCCGAGATCATGTCGCGGCGGGCATCGGCGAACAGCGAGGCTTCCATCTGCGGATCGAGCATCTCGAAATGCGCCGGGATATTGGCCTCGAGCGGGAACTGGTGCAGCACGGATTCGCAGAAGGCGTGGATGGTCTGGATCTTCAGCCCGCCCGGCGTCTCCAGCGCCTCGGCAAACAGGCGCCGCGCGCGCCGCATCATGTGACGGTCGGCGCCGCGGCCGTCCAGCGCCGCGATCCTGACCGCCAGCTCCGCATCGGGCAGCGCCGTCCATTCAGAGAGCGTCGAGAACACGCGGTTCGACATGTTGGCGGCGGCAGCCCGCGTGTAGGTGAGGCACAGGATCTTCGACGGGTCGGTGCCGTTGAGCAGAAGCCGGATGACGCGTTGCGCCAGGACATGCGTCTTGCCCGAGCCGGCATTGGCCGACACCCAGGCCGAATAGGCCGGATCCGAGGCGCGTGCCTGGCTGGCGGCGGTATCGGAGGGGATCGGATATTTCATCCTTCCGCCTCGTCTTCGCTGGCGCCGCCGGCCGACCATTCGAGCACGCGCGCCAGATGATCGTAATCGCCGTCGGCTTCGCCCTCCCGGAAGGGCAGGGCGCGCGACAGATAGCCGGTGGTCGGGTCGGCATAGTGGAAAAGCAGCCGCTCCAGCCGCGCCCAGGCTTCCTCGGACAGGTCGTTGGCGGTGCGGGGCTTGCGGTTGTATTCGAGGATCGATTCCTCGAACACCTCGCCATTCGGCTTCAGCCGCACGAAGGCAAGCTGCGAGGGTTCGCGAATGCCGAGTTCCTTGAAGGCGCCGCGCCTGAGCAGCGCGCCCTCCAGCGCAAGCTGCGGCGACAAGAGCGTGTGCGCCTGCGCTTTCGAAGGCGAGGAGCCGGTCTTGTAGTCGAGTATGTCGGCCATGCCGCCGGGCAGCAGGTCGACGCGGTCGGCATAGCCCGACAGGGTAACGCCGGTACGGCCGACCACCGTCTTCTCGGCGCGTTCCTCGGCATAGCGCCTCGCCACCGCATCGGCGCGGCCATGCTCCCATTCGATGATGTTTTCGGCGAGCTTTTCGAAACGCGGCCACCAGACGGCCTCGATATCCGGCGGAAGCTTTGCCTCGGCAAAGCAGAGACGGCCGGCTTCGATGAGGCTTGCCAGCGCGTTCGGCGCCCTTGGATCCTCCACCCGCCGCGAGAACAGATGCAGGATCTCGTGGAACAAAGTGCCGCGTTCGGCGGCGCCCGGATCGCGGATCAAAGGCTCGAGCGGCATCAGGCCGAGGATGCGCCGCGCATAGACCGCGTAGGGGTCGCGGCGCAAAGTCTCGATCTCGGTGACCGAGAAATGCTGCGGGCGCATGCTGAGCGGCGGCCTGGGCTGCGGGCGGGGGGCAAAATCCTTCTTCTCGCCGGCATCGAGAGCGCGCGCCCAGCCGAGCAGTGCGTCGCCCCGCCCGCGAAGGGCCGCCGCCGGCTCCTTGCCGATGAAGGTCAGCATGCGCTGCAGCCAGCGCGACGGCACCGCCGGTGCGTCGCCCGACCGCGCCGAGCGCGTCAGCACCACTTCCGCCGCGCCCATTGCCATCTGGAAATCATGCGCGGCAAGGCCGATGCGCCGCTCCGGCGGCTCAAGGTCGATGCCGGTCTTCATCAGCCGCGACATGAAGCGGTCGCTCTCGGGCTTGCGCGGCCAAACCCCTTCATTGAGCCCGCCGATGACCAGCGTGTCGACATTCTGCAAGCGGGCTTCCAGCGCGCCCCAGATGGCGATGTTGCGGTCGGTGCCTTGCGCCGGCTTCACCGTCTCCGGCGCGATCAGCGCTTCCATCACGTCGGGCCATTCCGAAGCGGCAAAGGTGAAGGGAGAGGACGCCGCCACCAGTCCGCGCAACAGCTCGGCGAGTTTTTCGCCGGCGTCGCCGGCATAGAGGTCGACGAGGCTGCCGTCGGCCGCGCGGCCCAGATCCTCCAGCGCGACCACGCTTGCGCTGGTCAGCGTCGCGATGTCGGCGTCCTTGTGGTCGCGCATCGCGGTGAGCGGCAGCAGCGCCTTAGTAAGGCGGCTAAGCATGGCGTGCGCCTGCTCGATACCGCGCACGGTCAGGCGTGAAAACCAGAAGGGCTGGCGGGTGTGGCCGCTCAGCTCCGCGAGCCGTGTCTCGAAAAGCGCGCCGAGCGATGCGACATCGGGCCGGCCCGTGCCTCCCCGTAAGGCGACCAGCTCGACGAGCTCGGCCGCCTTGCGCACGCTCTGGCGTTCGAGGCCGAGGCAGAGCAGCGGATGCTTGAGCAAGGCAAGCAGGCTTACCGGGTCGCCGGGCCGAAAGGCGGCGCTCAGCGCGAGCCTGAGCAGGCTGGCGGCCGGCGTGTTGATCAGCGGCGCGCCGCCGGAATCGTCGGCCACGACGCCGAAACGCAGAAGCTCGGCCGAAACCCGTCGCGCCAGCGCGCGGTCGCCGGTGACGAGCGCCGCGCGCTTGCCCGGTGCCTCGACGGCAAGTTTGAGCGCAATAGCGATAGCTGCCGCCTCGTCGCGTTCGTTCGCCGCTTCCACAAGCGTCACGCCTGCCAGCGCCTGTTCGATGTCATGGGCCGAAAAGCGCGGTCGCGTCTCGGTCCAGTATTCGGTGGTCTCGGCCGGCCGCAGCGCCTCGCCGACAAGGGCGGCGCGCAGCGCAAGCGGCAGTGGCGCGGCGACGACATCCTCGACATCGCGGCGCGGAATGCCGATGCCGCCGATCAGCTTGGCGAGGCCGTATTGCGGATGGCCGAGCGTTGCCGGACGCGCGCCGGGCGCCGTGATCGCCGCGAAGGATGCGTCGTCCAGCTCGCGATCGAGCCCGGGCAGGACGACGGCGCCGTTCGGCAGGCCGGCGATCACGCCAAGCAATTCGGCGGTTGCTGGAATGGAGCCGGTCGAACCGGCGGCGATCACCGGTCCGGCCGGCGGATTGCGCTTCAGTCGCGCCGCCTCCAGCCGGATCAGCGCGCTGCGACGCGCCGCCGGATTGGAGCGGTTGCGTTCCTTGAGCAGTTCCGGCCAGTTGTCGGTGACGATGCCGAGGAAATCGAGCGTCACCTGCCACCAGCCGGCGAGATTGCCGGTGACCAGCGTCGCGAGCTTCGCCCAGTCCGTGCCCTCGGTCTCGATCTCGTCCATCAGCCGGGCGAGGTCGCGCGCCAGCCAGATGGCGTCGGCGGCCGAGGTCGGCACGACGAATTCCTCGTTGAACCGCTCTCGCACATGCGCCGGCAGGCTTTCCTTCCAGGCACGAACCAGCGGCGCCAGCAACAGCAGCCGCTCCTGCGCGGCGATCGGCGGCGCGAGGTCTATCGCCGGCGCCGCCTCGGCGTCGAAGGCCGCCTCGTCCTCGTCGAACTCGCCGAGCGGCCGCACCGTCGGCAGGATGGCCGAGCGTTGACCGAGCCTGTCGACAAAGGCGCCGCGCAGGGCGCGCGCCGCGCGCCGTGTCGGCACATAGATGGTGGCGTCGGCCAGCGCCAGCGGCTCGCCGTCGAAACGGAAGCCGGGAATCAACCGCCCGTCGAGCAACGCCTCCGCCAGCGTCGGCAGGAACGGCGCTCCGGGCGGGATGGAAAGGACGCGGCGCGCGCCGCTCATACCGCTTTCGCGAGCGCGCCGGCCACGGCTGCTTCAGCTGCCGGAATGGCGTCAGGCGTGCCGACGGTGATCCAGCGTCCGTGCATCTTCATGCCGAACAGGCGCCCGGCGGCGATCGCCTTGTCGAAATAGACATTGAGCGAATGCGAGCCGGTGGGCGCATCCTCGAAGATGCGGGGATGGATGATGGCGGCGCCGGCATAGATCAGGCCAGTCGGATCACCCTTCGAGCGCCGTAGAGCTCCATCGGCGGCAATCAGGAAATCGGTGCCGACGCAGTGCCCAGTCGCTGAGTCGAGATCGGTAAGCATCAGCAGAATATCCATTTTGGCGGCGTCCCATGCAAGGGCGAGACGCTCGAGGCTGGGCTGGTCGCTGTCGATCCAGAAAGTATCGGCGTTGATGATGTAGAAGGGTTCGCTGCCCAGAAGCGGAAGCGCCTTGACGATGCCGCCCGCCGATTCCAGCAGAGCCTCGCGCTCGTCGGAGATGACGATCGTCGGCGCCTTGCGTTCGGCGACATGAGCGACGATTTGCTCGGGCAGGTAGTGCACATTGACGACGGCCTTGGCGATGCCGGCGGCCTCCAGGCTGTCCAGCCCCCAGTCGAGCAAGGTCTTGCCGGCTATCTTCACCAGCGGCTTGGGCATCGTCTCGGTGATCGGCCGCATGCGCTTGCCAAGCCCCGCCGCCAGCACCATCGCCGTCGTCGGCTTCATGGCAAGCGTTCCTCGAGCAGGCCGTGGGCCATGTAGAATTCCTTCAGGCCGGCCAACGCCGGATGCGCCAGCGCCCGCCTCAGATAGTCGCGGATGCGCGGCAGGTGTTTCAGATAGTAAGGCTTGCCGTCGCGTTTTTCGAGCCGCACGAAGATGCCGAGGATTTTCGAATTGCGCTGCGCCGCCATGATTGCATAGGCTTCGGCGAAAGCGGCCTCATCGAAGGCCCCGGCCGCGTTCCGCGCCGCGACATAGGCCGCGACCGTCCGCCGCTCGATCCCGGGCGAGACGGTGACGCGCGCATCCATGGCCAAGGAGGCGACGTCATAGGCGGCCGGGCCGATCAGCGCGTCCTGCACGTCGACGATGCCGAGCCGGTCGAGGCCTGATCGCTCCGCGCGCCAGATGATGTTGGGCGAATGGAAGTCGCGCAGCATCAGCGTGTATTCGCTGCCCGCGAGGCGGTCGAGCACCGCGTTCCATTGCTGGTGATAGCCGGCCCGCAAGGCATCGCTCGGCGGTTCGCCGGTAATCCAGGGCACATACCAGTCGACCAGAAGATCGGCCTCGATCAGCATGGCGTCGCGATCGAAAGGCGGCACGTCGTGGAACACGCCAGGCGCCGCTTCCATACGCTCCTGCCAAGCCTTGCCATGCATCATGGCCAGCAGCTCGGCCGCCGCTTCGTAGCGTTCGGCGACGGGCCGGCCGTCGCCGCTCAAAAAGCCTTCCGAGCCGAGATGCTCGATGAGCAGAAAACCCTGGTCGAGGTCCTGGGCGTGGATCACCGGCACGCTGACGCCGGCGGCGAGCAGCGCCTTGTCGATGGCGACGAAGGCGGCGACGGATTGTGCCGTGTGGGCGATCACTGCATAGGGCTTGCCGTCGCGCACCGGCGGGCCGAGCACTAGGCGCGGCGAGTTCATCAGCACGCGCGGCGCCTGGCCGGGCAGCGAGACGATTTCATAGGATCGCGCGGAAGCGTCACCGACGAAATGGCGGCGGCTGGCCCCGCCCCATCCGGCGGATGCCAGGAAATCGCGCATGGCCAGCGACCGCGCCGCGCGATCATAGGCCGGTCCCTGTCCCGACAACCGCGCCACGCGGCGTTCGCCCTGTTCGGCAAGATCGACCCAAAGCGCGTTTGCCGGCAGTCGGTCGCCGGCCCGTTCCGGCCATTCGACCAACGCCGCGCCTTGTCCGAGCGCATCGTCGAGGCCGAGCTCGTCGAGTTCGTCCGGCGCCGACAGACGGTAAAGGTCGAAATGGTGGACGGGAACGCGCGTCTCGTAGCTTTGCACCAGCGTGAAGGTCGGGCTCGGCACCTCGAGATTGGCGTCGTCGGCCAGCGCCCGGATCAGCGCGCGGGCAAGCGTTGATTTGCCGGCGCCGAGATCGCCTTTGAGCGCGACCGCGTCGCCGGCGCGCAATGCCATGGCGAGGTCCTCGCCAAGCCTTGCCGTTGCCGCCTCGTCGGCGAGAAAACACTCCAGCACCATCCCTGTCATATAGGCTGCGCTACTCGGCCGCGTCGCGGATGCCCGCGGGCGTATCCGGGATTCCGGAAGGCTTGTCCGGGAAGGTGCAGATCACCGTGGTGCCCCTGTCCTGTCCGGTCTCGATGCGCACGCTTCCGCCATGCAGTTCGACGAAGCTCTTGACGATCGAGAGCCCCAGCCCGGCGCCGCGCCGCCGCCCGCCATTGGCGCGCGGCTCGAAGCGGCGGAAGACCGACTCCAGCACGTCCGGCGGCATGCCGGGGCCGTCATCATGCACCGAGAACTCGACGCCGTCGGCCAGCCGCCGGCAGGTAAGCCGGATCGTGCTTGCCTCCGGCGCGTAGTTCGCCGCGTTGCTGAGCAAATTGTAAAGGATCTGGCGGATGCGGGTCTCGTCGCCGTGGAAGCTCGCCGGCGCCCCCGTCGCGTCGATCGCGAGCTTGATCCGGTGCTCGTCCAGCCGGTCGGCAACCAGTTCGGCCGCCGCGGCGATCGTCCGGCCGATGTTCATCTCGGAAATGTCGAGTTGCATGATGCCGGCGTCTACGGTGGCTAGGTCGAGAATGTCGTTGACGATGGTGAGCAGCACCGATGACGACGAGCCGACATACTCGACATATTCGCGCTGCTTCGGCGTCAACGGCCCGGTGGCGGGCAGCGACAGCAACTCGGTGAAGCCGATGATGTTGGTCAGCGGCGAGCGCAGCTCATAGGACACGTGCTGCACGAATTCGTTCTTCAACTGGTCGGATTTCTCCAGCGCCTCGTTCCTGTCCTTCAGCGCCCGCTCGACATTGACGGTGTCGGTGACGTCGACGAAGGTGATCATCACCTGGCCGTTGGGCAGGTGGATCACCGCGTAGCTCAGCACGTTGCCGTTGACGAGCTCGATCTGGCCGCGGCGGTCGCGGCGCTCGTCGTCGAAGCCGGTGACCGCGGCGACGAAGCCGCCCCACGGGCTGTTCGCGGCGCGCTGGTCGCACAGGTCGCGGATCGCCGAGACATGGACATTGGGCTTGACCGCTTCCGCCGTCAGCCCCCACAGCGCGACGAAGGCCGGATTGGACAGGCGCAGCCGCCCGTCTGGACCGAACACGACCACGCCTTCGGCGAGGTTGTCCAGCGTCTCGCCCTGTACCCGCACGGCGGTCTGATAGCGGCTTTCGAGATCCATCTTCTCGGTCAGGTTCTCGAACACCCAGGTGACGCCGCCCTTCGGCTGCGGATTCGCCACCACGCGGATCGTCTTGCCGTCCGGCAGGTGCCACCAGTGCTCCTGCGATTCGACGGCGCGATAGGCGCTGAGCAGGTTTTCCTTCCAGCGCCGCCATTCCGGCTGCTCGGCGATCCTGCCTTCCGAGCGTAGCCGGTCGAGCAGCAGCGTGTTTGAAGGCGCGCTGAGCAGAAAGCCCGAGTCGAGCCCCCAGAGTTTCTGGAAGGCCTGGTTGAAGAAGCGCAGCTTTTCCTCGGTGTCGAAGATCGCCACCGCGGTATTCAACTGGTCGAGCGTGTCTGCATGGCTGCGCACGGTCCGCTCATATTCGGCCCGGATCGCCTCCACCGCGCTGGTGTCGCAGGCAAGCCCCGCCGAGCCGTCGGCGCCGGCGAAGTCGGTGACCGCGAACATGCGGCGGTCGCCTTCGATCACGGTGGAAAGCGTCTGTTCGAAGACCGGTCGCGTCTTGTGCTGTTCGGCGATCTGCTCACGCGCCTGGCCGCCGAGGAACTCCTTGGCGTCGCGCACGGCGGCGGCCGGGCTTTCGGCCTCCACCGCCTCGGCATAGGCGCGGTTGACCCATTGCAATCGACCGTCCGCGCCGCGCAGCCATGCCGGCATCTTCAACGCGTCGAGCAGGCCGATCATGGTGTCGTGGTCGGCGCTGAGCCGCTGGTTCTCGATCTTCAGCCTGGCCTGGTTGCGCAGCGTCTCCGACAGCGACACGAAGCGCACCAGCACATGCGCCGCGCTTTTGCGGCCATGCACTTCCAGCGGCACGCCGGCCTGCGTCTCGATGACCAGATCGAAGGCTTTCGCCTGTTCGCGCAGCGCGGCCACGGCGTGCTCCAACGCCGCCGCCGAGCGCGGCATCAGCCAGCGGCCGAAGGCCAGGAAAGCCGACCTGTCGTCGGGCGCGCCGCTTTCCAGCGGCAGGCTGCCGATGAGCTCGGGCTTCTTGTTGTCCGTGGCCCAGACGATCAGCCGCTGGTCGCGCAGGTTGAGCAGCGCCTCGGAACGCTGCAGCGCCGCGTTGACGTCCGCGATGCGGGTCCTGAGCTGGGCATTCTGCGCGGCGGTGCGCGCGCGCTCGCGGATCAGGAAGATGGCCGAGACAAGTGCGGCACCCATCACGCCGACGAACATGGCGAGCTGCATGACCTCGACGGTGCTGACCGGCGCCGCGGCTTTTCGCGCAAGGCTTGTGTCGGCGCGCGCGGCAAAGGCGAGCAGCGGGCTGGCAAGCGCCGAGGTGGCAAGAAGCAAGGCCGGCCGCAAGCCGGCGCGAAAACCGCCACCGTTCACCGCGCGGCCGGCTTCGTTCGAATCCTTACGGCCGCCGGAAACGGCCTTTCCCGCGCTTGGCGGGTAATCCCCCGGCATGTCTTGGTCCTCTTCGCCGCTTGAATGCAAGACCGCCCTGAATGCGTCCCCGGCCCAACATGTCCCCGGACCGCGAATCACAACAATAACGCCTGCCGGAATCGGCGTGAAGAATCATTGGCGCAAAAAATAAAGCCGGGCGGAAAGTCAACCACCCGGCTTCAATATCTGGTAGATAATTTCGCTTTGGTTAATAGCGGTAGTGTTCCGGCTTATACGGGCCCTGCGGCGTCACGCCGATATAGGCGGCCTGCTCGCCGGAGAGTTCGGTCAGTTTGGCGCCGAGCTTGTCGAGATGCAGCCGCGCCACCTTCTCGTCGAGATGCTTGGGCAGCACATAGACCTGGTTCTGGTACTGGCCGTGCTTGGTGAAAAGCTCGATCTGGGCCAGCACCTGGTTGGTGAACGAGGCCGACATAACGAAGCTCGGGTGCCCGGTAGCGTTGCCGAGGTTGAGCAGGCGTCCCTCCGACAGAAGGATCATCCGCTTGCCGTCCGGGAAGGTGATCAGGTCGACCTGCGGCTTGACGTTGGTCCATTTCAAATTGCGCAGCGCCGCCACCTGAATCTCGTTGTCGAAGTGGCCGATATTGCCGACGATCACCATGTCCTTCATCGCCCGCATATGGTCGAGCGTGACGACATCCTTGTTGCCGGTGGTGGTGATGACGATGTCGGCGGTCGGGGCCGCATCCTCCAGCGTGACCACCTCGAAGCCGTCCATCGCCGCCTGCAGCGCGCAGATCGGGTCGACCTCGGTGACCTTGACGCGGGCGCCGGCGCCGCGCAGCGAGGCCGACGAGCCCTTGCCGACGTCGCCATAGCCGCACACCACCGCGACCTTGCCGGCCATCATGGTGTCGGTGCCGCGGCGGATGCCGTCGACCAGCGATTCCTTGCAGCCATATTTGTTGTCGAACTTCGACTTGGTGACGGAGTCGTTGACGTTGATGGCCGGAAAGGGCAGCAGGCCCTTCTTCTGCAACTGGTAGAGACGGTTGACGCCGGTGGTGGTCTCCTCGGTGACGCCGCGGATCGCTTCGCGCTGCTTGGTGAAGAAGCCGGGCGAGGCCTTCAGGCGCTTCTTGATCTGGGCGAACAGGATCTCTTCCTCCTCGCTGGCGGGATTGGACAGCACGTCCTCGCCGGCCTCGGCGCGCGCGCCGAGCAGGATGTACATGGTGGCGTCGCCACCATCGTCGAGGATCATGTTTGAGGTGCCGCCATCGGTCCACTGGAAGATGCGGTCGGTGTAGTCCCAATAGTCCTGGAGCGACTCGCCCTTGATGGCGAACACCGGAATGCCGGCTTCGGCGATCGCCGCCGCCGCATGGTCCTGCGTCGAGAAGATGTTGCAGGAGGCCCAGCGGATATCGGCGCCCAGCGCCTTCAGCGTCTCGATCAGCACCGCCGTCTGGATGGTCATGTGCAGCGAGCCGGTGATGCGCGCGCCCTTCAGCGGCTGCTTGGCGCCGAACTCCTCGCGGCAGGCCATCAGGCCCGGCATTTCGGTTTCGGCGATCTCGATCTCCTTGCGGCCCCAGCCGGCAAGCGAGATGTCGGCGACCACATAGTCCTTGCTACCCGTCATGGCAGTGCTCCGGTGTGATTTTTTCTCAAAGGCGCGCCGGCGCCGGGAGGCACATGGAAGGGCGCGGTTGCCGGCCTGACTAGCAGATCGGTCGTCATCCGACAATGGGACATAAAGAAATCTTTATGCGCGCATGTCTTGGACGCGCAGAATGTGAGGCCGGGGACTAGATTTCCTCGCCGAAGCGCGAGGCGACCAGCTGCTCCAGCGCGTCCATGGCCGGCACGGCTTCCGGGCCGCTGGCGATCACGCGGATCGAATAGCCCGGGCTCGCCGCCAGCATCATCAGGCCCATGATCGAGGTGCCGCCGACCTTCACGCCGTCCTTCTCGACATGGATGGTGGCGTCGAAGCCGCTGGCGACCTGGACGAACTTCGCCGAAGCGCGCGCGTGCAGGCCGCGCTGATTGATGATCGGGAATTCCCGCACAACCTCGTCCGTCTGCGGCGCCGATGCGTTCATTTGCTGCTCAGGAGCTGACTGGCGACGTTGATGTATTTGCGGCCCGCCGCCTGCGCCTCGTCGAGCGCGGCGGCCATGTTGTCGCCTTTGCGGATCGAGGAGAGCTTGATCAGCATCGGTAGGTTCATGCCGGCGATCACTTCGGTGCGGCCGGATTCCATCACCGAGATGGCGAGGTTGGACGGCGTGCCGCCGAACATGTCGGTGAGCACGATGACGCCAGCGCCCGTATCGACGCGCGCCACCGCATCGACAATGTCGGCCCGGCGCTGCTCCATGTCGTCGTCGGCGCCGATGGCCACGGTTTCGAAATTGTCTTGCGGCCCGACGACATGCTCTACGGCATGCCGGAACTCGGTGGCGAGTTGACCGTGCGTCACGAGCACGAGTCCGATCATTCTCTGGTGGCTCCCGTCATCGCCGCTTCACAGGCGTATATTATGTTCGCCAGCCATTCCAGGCGGCGGGAGCGCTATCTTGTCGACGCGCGGCCGGTTGACAAGCCCAAAATTGCGGCGGCTTGGGCCATTTTGACGCATCGCAACAAAAAACCCGGGCCGGATCATGAAAAAGGCTGGATCGACAGCCGCGCCATCACCGCCGGCACGGCGGAGGCTGCGTTGCGCTCGGCAAGATCGATGCGCGGCACAGGACAGCCCGCGATCGGCTCGCTGATATCTTCCTGGAAACGGGCCATTTCTTCCTTTGGCACGAGCCGGATATGCAGGTCGATCACGCCGCCGGGCTCGAACGGCAGTGGGCATGGAATGAAGCCTGGCACCTCGGCGAGGCCGGCGATGGTGGCCGGCGCGCGGCAGATCAGCCGCCCGCCATGCGCCGTGGCAAGCAGCCGGTCGTCGCTGATCAGACATGAAAACAGTCCGCGCGCCCGGCAATGGTCAATGAGCGTCAGCGCCAGTGTGGTCTTGCCGGCGCCCGACGGCCCCGTGATGAGGACGCCGCGATCGCCGATAAGGATCGCCGTTCCATGGATGTTTTCAGGCTTCACGGCAGGGTCGGACATGCCGGTCAGATCAGCCTTCCGCCGGCAGCGTCACCACGAAGCGCGCGCCCTTGATCTCGCCGGGCTTGGTGCCGGGAATGTTCTCGGCCGTCAGCGTGCCGCCATGCGCCTCGACGATCTGGCGGCTGATCGACAGCCCGAGGCCGGAATTCTGGCCGAACGCCTCGCCCGCCGGCCGGTCGGTGTAGAAGCGCTCGAAGATGCGGTCGATGTTCTCGGCCCGGATACCCGGGCCGTTGTCGTCGACGGTGACGATGTTGAACTTGCCCGCGCGCGCCAGTGAGATCGCTATGTGCCCATGTTCGTTGGGCACGAAGGAGCGCGCGTTCTCGATCAGGTTGGTGATGACCTGGCCGATCCTCAGATCATGGCCGACAACGAAATAGCCCTTGGCGCCGGCCGGCAGCTTGGCGACCTTGAGCTCGATCTCGACGGCCTTCTTGTTGCGCGTGGTCTCGCGCGAGACCGCGACCAGATCGGTGATGAACTTCTTCAGGTCAACGGTTCCGGCATCCTCACGCGCGAGCTCCGCGTCGAGACGGGAGGCGTCGGAGATGTCGGTGATCAGCCGATCGAGCCGCTTCACGTCGTGCTGGATGATCTCCATCAGACGCGCGCGAGACGTGTCGTTCTTCGCCAAAGGCAGTGTCTCGACGGCGCTGCGCAGCGATGTCAGCGGGTTCTTCAATTCATGCGAGACGTCGGCGGCAAAGCTTTCGATCGCCTCGATGCGCGCGTAAAGCGCGTTTGTCATGTCGCGCACAGCGATGGACAAATTGCCGATCTCGTCCTGCCGGTCGGAAAAGTCCGGGATTTCCTCGCGGTTCTTGACGCCGCGCCGCACCCTGACGGCCGCGGCGGAAAGCCGCCTGAGCGGATTGGCGATGGTCGACGCCAGAAGCATCGACAGGATCGCCGTGACCAGCGCCGCGACGCCGAACACGCGCAGGATCGCCTTGCGCTCCGCCGCGACGATCTTGTCGATGTCGCCGCCCTCCGTGGAAAGCATCAGCACACCCAGCACGGCGCGAAAACGCTGGATCGGCACCGCGACGGAGACGATCTGCTCGCCCTGCTCGCTCACCCGCACGATGGTCGAAGGGCTGCCGGTCAGCGCCTTGACCACCTCTGGGAAGGCCGCGCCATTGCCGCCGGGCTGCTCGTGATAGACGGGCAGGTCCTTGTTGCGGAAGAAGTCGAAGATGAACTTCTCGACCCGCTCCACGAGGCCGGGCTGTTCTTCGTCGACGGGCGGCAGGTCGTAACGCAGGATCTGGCCGCGCGAATAAAGATGCCGGGAATCGAGCAGGAGGTTCGCGTCGCGGTCATAGATGCGGGCGCGGGTGCGCGTCGGCGAGATCAGTCGCCTCAGCACCGGCGCGACGCGCTCGGGGTTGATCGGGAAGTCCAGATTGTCGAGCTGGTCCGATCCCGGCCCCAGGCTCTCGCCGGCCTGCAGCTCGAGCAGCTTTTCCGGGTCGATGCTGATCGAATCGGTCTCGACGGTCGCTGAAGCCGCGATCGCGCCGGCGATGATCTCGCCTTGCGTCATCAGGCTCTCGACGCGGGCGTCGATCAGGCCGTCGCGGAACGTGTTGAGGTAGAGGATGCCGGTCACCAGCACGGCAAGGCCGGCCAGGTTGAGGAACAGGATGCGCCGCGTCAGGCTGGAGAAGATGTGATGGCCGAGAAACCGGCGCATCGGCACCGTGATTCTCGACACGAAGGCGGGCACGATCCGCGACTGGCGCCTTGCCGCGCCCGCCCGTCTGCCTCGCTCTACTTCCACTGCCATCGAATAGCAGGCCCTGTTTGGTGAATGGTGAATAGTGAATGGGGAATGGAAAGATGGGCGCTTGAGGCAGTCACAGAGCGACCCTGTCGAACCATTCACTATTCACCATTTACTGTCTCACGCTTCGCGGAACCGGTACCCGACTCCGTAAAGGGTTTCGATCATCTCGAAGTCGTCGTCGACGGCCTTGAACTTCTTGCGCAGCCGCTTGATGTGGCTGTCGATGGTGCGGTCGTCGACATAGACCTGCTCATCATAGGCCGAATCCATCAGCGCATCACGGCTTTTCACCACGCCGGGGCGCTGCGCCAGCGAATGCAGGATGAGGAATTCCGTCACCGTCAGCGTCACCGGCTCGCCCTTCCAGGTGCAGGTATGGCGTTCCTGGTCCATCACCAGCTGGCCGCGTTCGAGCGAGCGGGCCTGCTGGGCGGGCGCCTTGGCCGCCGCCTCGCGGGCGCTGGTCCGGCGCAGCACCGCGCGCACGCGCTCGACCAGCAGCCGCTGCGAGAACGGTTTGCGGATGAAGTCGTCGGCGCCCATCTTGAGGCCGAACAATTCGTCGATCTCGTCGTCCTTCGACGTCAGGAAGATGACCGGCAGGTCCGACTTCTGCCGCATGCGGCGCAACAGCTCCATGCCGTCCATGCGCGGCATCTTGATGTCGAGGATGGCGAGGTTCGGCGGCCGCGCCGCCAGGCCTTCCAGCGCCGACGCGCCGTCGGTGTAGGTTTCGACCCGGTAGCCCTCGGACTCGAGCGCGATCGACACCGAGGTCAGAATGTTGCGGTCGTCGTCGACAAGCGCGATTGTTGCCATTTCAAGCGGCTCCCTCATGAGCTGTCCCTTCTGTCGTCGAGAAGGGGCTTTTGCAGGACAAATTGGGTACAAAATGTGGCACGGGCCCTGTTCGAAGTCACGGGCGGCCTGCCGCTACACACCATCGCACCTATAACGGGATTGGACGATTGAAGTCTGCCAATCCTTTGGGCAATCTCCGTGTTTTTTTGCACATCTAAACGATTTAAACAACTTTCAAATTTTTTAAATCGATTAATGATTTGATATCATTTGGCTTTTCTGGTTCTGAACCTGGCAGCCCCGGCGCGGGCTGCGGGAAATCCCCCGTCACATGCGGCCAAATCCAGAGAGGAAATTTGATGTCGGAAGCCGGCAAACGCAACCCCGACTGCGCTATTGACGCGATCGGCCTGAAGACCACGGGCGTGGTGCGCTACAATTTTGGCGCGGCCGAACTCTACGAGGAAGCGATCCGGCGCGGCGAGGCGAGGCTGACGGCGCAGGGCGCGCTCGTCGCCGAGACCGGCCAGCACACCGGGCGTTCGCCGAAGGACAAATTCGTCGTGCGCCACGAGGCGACCGAACCGCATGTCTGGTGGGACAACAACAAGGCGATCTCGCCGGGTGAGTTCGAGGCGCTGCTTGCCGATTTCCGCGCTCATACGGCGGACAAGGATCTCTATGTCCAGGACCTGGTTGGCGGCGCCGACGCCGACCTCAAGCTGCCGACCCGGGTCATCACCGAATACGCCTGGCACTCGCTTTTCATCCGCAACCTGCTGATCCGCCCGCAAGCCGCCGAACTCGAGCGCTTCCTTCCCGACCTGACGATCATCGACCTGCCGTCCTTCCGCGCCGATCCGGCGCGTCACGGCACCCGCACCGAAACAGTGATCGCGGTCGACCTGATCCGCAAGATCGTGCTGATCGGCGGCACGTCCTATGCCGGCGAGATGAAGAAGTCGGTGTTCACGATGCTGAACTACCTGCTGCCGGAAAAGAGCGTGATGCCCATGCACTGTTCGGCCAATGAAGGCCCGGCCGGCGACGCGGCAGTGTTCTTCGGCCTGTCCGGAACCGGCAAGACGACGCTTTCCGCGGATCCGTCGCGCACGCTGATCGGCGACGACGAGCACGGCTGGGGTCCGCACGGCATCTTCAATTTCGAGGGCGGCTGCTACGCCAAGACCATCAGGCTGTCGGCCGAGGCCGAGCCGGAGATCTTCGCCACCACGCAGCGCTTCGGCACGGTGCTGGAGAATGTCGTGCTCGATGCCGGCCGCGTGCCGGATTTCAACGACGGCAGCCTCACCGAGAACACGCGCTGCGCCTATCCGCTGGACTTCATCCCCAACGCCTCGAAGACCGGCCGCGCCGGCCATCCGAAGAACATCATCATGCTGACCGCCGACGCTTTCGGCGTGATGCCGCCGATCGCGAAATTGACCCCGGCCCAGGCGATGTATCACTTCCTTTCCGGTTACACCGCCAAGGTCGCCGGCACGGAAAAGGGCGTCACCGAGCCGGAGGCAACCTTCTCGACCTGCTTCGGCGCGCCCTTCATGCCACGCCATCCCTCGGAATACGGCAATCTGCTGCGCGAGCTGATCGCCGAGCACAAGGTCGATTGCTGGCTGGTCAACACCGGCTGGACCGGCGGCGCCTACGGCACCGGCCGCCGCATGCCGATCAAGGTGACGCGCGCCCTTCTGGGCGCCGCGCTCGATGGTTCGCTAAAGTCGGCCGAGTTCCGCACCGACGCCAATTTCGGCTTCGAGGTGCCGGTGGCGGTTCCGGGCGTCGACGGCGCCATCCTCGACCCGCGCTCGACCTGGACGGACAAGGCCGGCTACGACCGCCAGGCCTCGAAGCTGGTCAACATGTTCGCGACCAATTTCGAGAAGTTCGAACGCCATGTCGACGCGACCATCCTCGGTGCCGCGCCGCGACTGCAGGAAGCGGCGGAATAGCCGCCGCCTCGGTGGCCTTGCTTTCCGGGCCCGGTTCACACCGGGCCTTTTCTTTTTGCGACCATCGCGGCATGAGTGCATGCATGGCGAGCGACGATGACATCATCATAAGCGGCGAAGCGGTTATCCACCCGGGCGACCTGCACGAGGATTTCATCCGATCCTCCGGTCCCGGCGGCCAGAACGTCAACAAGGTGGCCACTGCGGTGCAGCTGCGCTTCGACGCGGCGAACGCTTCGGGGCTTAGCGAGCGGGTCCGCGCCCGCGCGATCAAGCTTGCCGGCCAGCGCGCCACCAAGGACGGCGTCATCGTCATTGAGGCCGGCCGGTTCCGCACGCAGGAGCAGAACCGCGCCGATGCGCGGGCGCGCCTGACCGCGCTGGTCGCCAAGGCGGCCGAGCCGCCACCGCCGCCGCGCAAGAAGACTAGGCCGTCCAAAGGCGCCGTGGAGCGCCGCCTCAAGAGCAAGGCGGGCCGGTCGACGGTGAAGAAGCTGCGCGGCCGGGTCGACAGCGACTGAGAACAGCATACAGGCAGCGAGCGGCCGTTTTCGGGTCGCGGAACTGTTCCTTCAGTGGCATGCTCTCGGGCCAATTGATCGGATCGATCCATGCTCGTTCTGCCGAAAGGCGTCCGCCATATGCCGGGCTACATAGACCGCCCCGCGCAGGAAACGCTGGTCGAGGAGATTAGGCGCGTGGTGCAAGCAGCACCCCTCTACGTGCCCGCCATGCCGCGCACCGGCAAGGAGATGAGCGTGCGCATGACCAATTGCGGCGCGCTCGGCTGGGTGACCGACAAGGAGCGCGGCTATCGCTACCAGCCGACGCATCCGGTGACGGGCGAGCCTTGGCCGCCGATCCCCGAAGCCTTGCTGAAACTGTGGCGCGAGGTTGCGGCCTACCCGCACCCGCCCGAAGCCTGCCTGGTCAATTTCTATGCGGCCGATGCCAAAATGGGCCTGCACCAGGACCGCGACGAGCAGGATTTTGACGCGCCCGTTGTGTCGGTCTCGCTGGGCGACGACTGCCTGTTCAGGGTCGGCCAGAACACACGCGAGGGCGGCACCAAATCGTTCAGGCTGAAGAGCGGCGACGTCGTCGTGCTCGGCGGCGAAGGGCGCCTCGCGTTCCATGGCGTCGACCGCATCTATCCCGCCACATCGGCCCTGTTGAAGAATGGCGGCCGCATCAATCTGACGCTGCGGCGGGTGACGGTGCCGGCAGAGCCTGCTCAGCCTGCCGGTGGCGGATCGGGCCTCACATAGTCGTTGCGCAGATAGATACGCAGGCGTCCTCGTTCGAAGAGCACGCGATAGCCGGCCAGGAAGCGATCGAAGCCGAAACGCTCGATCAGCCGGTGTGTCCAGGGGCCGTCATCCTTCTTAAAGATGATGAGATCCGGACGGAGGCGGTCGAACGCCTGGCGCTTGTCTTCGGCGTAGCGCGTCATGATCGCCTCGTAACGCACCGCGCTGGCAGTGTCGCCGCTGCGGGTGGCTTGCAGGTAGAGCGTCGTTGCATCCTGCCCAACCCAGTCATTGGCTCCGGCTGAAACATATCGCCCGCCGATCATGCGGCTCAGCGGATGCGCCGTATCCAGATCCGGACTGATGGTGGCGACGGTAGGTTCAAAAACAGCCGCGCGAATGGTGTTCACCAATGCGCTGTCCGGCTTTTGCGTGACCCAGTTCAAGACAAACGCGGTCATGATCGCAAGCGACAGCAGTGCCGGCGGCGGACACGCCAGATAGGAGAGCAGTCCCGCCGATTGGCGTTTCATCCGGGGCAGGGCAAGCAGGCAGAGATTGGCCACGACAGCCAGGGAAAGCGCGGGATAAGCGTGATAGGGCCAGCCCTTGGCTTGATAGAAGAGCGGCAGCAGGGCCGCCGCCGATGCAGCCAGCGTTACGGCGGCCAGTTCAGGGAACCGGCCGACCGGCCAGGACCACAATGCGAGGAACCCCAGGAAAAGCCACGCGCAGCCGTAATAGGCCATGACATGCGCGGAGACGCTGCTTTTCGCGTAAAGCTCCACCAGCAGCGGGTAAACGTCGCGCAGGAATTCCGGATAGACCAGGAGGACGGCGACCAGATAGGCGACGCAAATGCCGCCGATGACCCAGTGCTCCAGCGCGAAGATCGGTTTCAGGCTGCGCCGATGCGCCGCGACGACCAGGGCCGAGGCCAGCACCATCACCGCATAGTAAGGCTTGACCAGCAGCAGGACGCTTCCGCAAAGGCCAGCAAAAGCCGCGATGGCGGCGCCCGGCTTGGCCTCGGCGTCCTTACGCACCCGCCAGGCGTGAAGCGCCAGCAAAGGCATGAAAAGCGTGACGCCGAGGTGCTCGCGCTGGCTGAAGACATTGCCGGGGAAGATCACCAGCACTGCGTAGAAGGCCGGGCCGAGAGCGGACAGGCTGGCCCTCTCGGGAAATCCCGCCCGTCTGACGATCGCGCCGGAAAACCAGACGCCGATCAATGCAATGAGGTAAGTCCAGGCCTGGATAAGGATCTCGGGCGCCAGGCCGAGACTCTTCGCCATGGCTGCCGGCGGCAGATAGAGCCATACGCTGAAGGGAGGATTGACCTCGCGCACCTGCGTATAGAGCCGCTCGCCCGAAAGCACCCGCTCGCAGATGATGATCAGCCAACTCGTGTCGGGGATCGTTCCCCAGCGAACCTGCCATAGGACAGCGATGGCCAGGAGAATGACAAAAGTGGCGACAGACCCGACATGGTGCGTTCGCGCGGAGGGGAGGGAGACCCCCGCCATGGCATCGTCCGGCGTTGCAGTCGCGACCTGTTCCGACATGCTCATGGACTGGCCGCCACGAAAACGAATTTTCGAAGCAACACGAAATTCAGCGCCGGCACCAAGACGCAGGACAGCGCCACCGGCACCGAGGGCGAAAGCCCGGCAATATCGGTGAGCACCGCGGCGAGCGCCAGCGAGAGCAGGAACCCGATGGCGGTGGCCACGGCGAAGCGCGGGACCTCGAAGCCGACCGCGCCATCCGACATGAATGTCACGAAACGATGCCCGCAATAGGAAAACACCGCGCCGGCGCCGTAGCCCGCCATCGAGGCAATCGTCACCGGCATCCCGAGGCCATGCCCAGCCGAAAGCGCCAGCGTGAGCACCGCATAGATCAATGTCGACAGGCCGCCGATCGCAGCGAACCTCAGAATGCGCGCGGACTCCGAACGGCCCATGGCCCAGGCGATGAACCAACCAGCCTCGACGGGCATATCGTCGGCCCTGTCAAGGATCGCTTCTGGGTCGGTCGCTGGTTGCCGCACGGTCAGCCGAACCGGCGTTCGAGCGACGCGGGCTGCCTGCCCGTCGTTGTCTCGGAGCGGCTCATCGCGGCGATCGCTTCCTCGAAACCGGTCAGCCGCTCCACCACATAGAGCGGCCGCCGTTTCACCTCCGCGTGGATGCCGCCGACATAGAGGCCGATCACGCCGGTCATGAACAGGTTGATGCCCGACAGGAAGGAGATGATGACCACCGTCGACGTCCAGCCGTGGACGGTGCCACTGACGAAGAGCCAGGAGAACAAGGCGTAGCAGCCGAGCAAGGCAGCGGCGCCGGAAACGGCGATACCGGCCCACAAGGCCAGACGCAGCGGCTTGTCGGAGAAGCTGATGATGCCGTGCACCGCCAGCCGCACCATCTTCCAGAACGGGTATTTGGTTTCGCCGGCCGCCCGCACCGGCCGCTCGAACGCCACCTCGGCCTGCCTGAAGCCCATCCAGCCGAACATGCCGCGCACGAAGCGGTCCCGCTCCGGCATGCGCTTGAAGGTTTCCAACGCCTTGCGCCCGACAAGGCGGAAGTCGCCGACGTCGCGCGGGATGGTGACGGAGGTCATCTGCTCCAGCACGCGGTAGAACAGGCTGGCGGTCAGCCGTTTGAGCAGCGTCTCGCCCTCGCGCTTGATGCGGCGGGCATAGACGATCTCGTAGCCCTCCTTCCATTTGGCGATAAGATCCAGCACCACTTCAGGCGGATCCTGGAGGTCGGCGTCCATGACGATGACGGCGTCGCCCGCGGCCGCGTCCATGCCGGCGGTGATCGCGATCTGGTGGCCGAAATTGCGTGACAGCTCGATCAGTTTGAAGCGTGGTTCCTTGGCGGCCATGCCGCGCAGAAAGATGACGCTGGTGTCCCGGCTGCCGTCGTCGACGAAAATGGCTTCGGCGCTGGCGTCCAGCGTATCGAGCAGGCTTGTGACCCGGTGCACCAGCAGCGGCAGCACCGCCTCTTCGTTGAAGATCGGAATGACCAGAGAATAGACCGGGGCCTTGCGGCTCTCGGCATTGCCCGCATTGATCACCGGTGCCTCCCGAACACCCGCTGGAGTTGAGGGTGAAAGCTAATCGGATTTGCCTAAGGTGCCGTTAACTTATGGGAACCCAGCGAACGGCGATGCCGCCTTGTCCGACGGCGAGGGGCCGGCTGATGCCGGCGGCAACGCGATCTTAAGGGCACGGCGCTAAACAGGTTCCATGACCGAGGTCGCCATGCAGCCAAGCCGGATCAGGTCGCGAAGCCTCTTGGACGTGGCCATAGTCACCGTCGTGGCGATTGTCGCTTCCGGCATGGCCGACTTCTACCTGCGCAGATTGTGGACCATTGGCCCGGACGGCCTGTCGGTGCTCTCGAAGACGCTGCCTTACTGGGATTTCAGCAATCTATGGGCCGGTGGCCGAATGGCGCTCGACGGCCATGTCGACGCGCTGTTCGACGTCGACGCCTACCGCGCGGCGCTCCGTGGCATGTTCGGGCCAGGTTTCCCAAACCAGGAATGGAGCTATCCGCCGAGCATCCTGCTGATTGGCGCGCCGCTCGCGACCCTGCCGATATTTCCCGCCTATCTGGTGTGGACCTTTGGCACCGTTGTGTGTCTGTGGTTGGCGGTCCGGCCCCTGAAGCTGGGAGGAGCCGCCGAACTGGCGATTGTCTTGAGCCCCGCCGTCATCTGGGACGCGGTTTTCGGCCAGAACGGCGCGCTGACGACCGCCTTGCTGATCGGCGGCCTCGCGGCGGCGCCAAGGCGCCCGGTGTTGGCGGGGATCCTGTTCGGCCTGCTGACGATCAAGCCGCATCTTGGCATCCTCGTCCCGTTCTGCCTGCTCGCCGGCGGCAATTGGCGAGCCATCGCCGCGGCCGCTGTGACAACGGCGCTTGTGGCCGTGGCCACGGGCCTTTTTTTCGGCTTCGATGTCTGGTCGCTGTTTTACACGCAAACCCGGCCGCTGATGACCGGGATCATGGAAGCACCCTTCCCCCAGCACTACCACGCCAATGCCATAACCGTTTTCTTCACGGCACGGGCGCTCGGCCTCGGTGTCGCGGCTGCCTATGGCCTGCAGGCGATTGCGACGATCGCCGCCATCGGCGCCGTCGTCTGGCTCTGGCGGCCAGGCCGGCAGGTGGAGCATCGTGAAAGGGTCGTGCTCACAGCGGTTCTTGCGATCCTCGCCACACCCTATGGCTATACCTACGACACGATCGCCGTGGCGGTGGCGGTTGCCCTGCTCTGGACGATGGTTTCGAGACCACCCCGTCTCGTCCTCGCGATCTGCTGGCTCTACGCGTTCGTCGCGCATATCCTCAACAATGCCGGTTTCCACATCGGCGTGCTCGTGCCGTCGTTTCTTGCCGGCTGGATGTTTTTCTCGATATGGGCGCGAAGCCATGGAAGGCAGCCGCGCCGGGAGCCGTCAGCGGCGTAGTCGATTGGGGCGCGTCATCGGCCGGCGCTTCCCGGGCCTCAAAGCTTCCTCAGCGCCACTTCCTCGATCAGGTGGTTGGCGCCCTTGCGCAAGATGAGATCGGCCCGCGCCCTGGTCGGCAGGATGTTCTCGCGCAGGTTCTTCAGGTTGATATTGGCCCATAGCCCCTCCGCGATGGCGCGCGCGGCATCCTCGGAAAGCTGCGAATAGCGGTGGAAGAAGGAGTCCGGATTGCGGAAGGCGGTCTCGCGCAGCCGCATGAAGCGCTGGATGTACCACTGGTGGATCAGCTTCTCGTCGGCATCGATATAGATGGCGAAATCGAAGAAGTCGGACAGGAACGGCACGATCTTGCCGTCCTTCGGCAGCTTGCCCGGCTGCAGCACGTTGATGCCCTCGAAGATCAGGATGTCGGGACGGTCGATGGTCACGAACTCGCCGGGGATGACGTCATAGGTCAGGTGCGAATAGACCGGCGCGCTGACGCTGCTTTGCGCCGACTTGATGCCGGACAGGAATCTCAGCAGCGCGCCGACATCGTAGCTCTCGGGAAACCCCTTGCGCTCCATGAGGTTCTCGCGGCGCAGGATCTCGTTGGGCAACAGGAAGCCGTCGGTGGTGATGAGATCGACCTTGGGGCTCGATGGCCAGCGCGCCAGGAGCTCTTTCAACACGCGCGCCGTGGTCGACTTGCCGACCGCGACCGAGCCGGCGATGCCGATGATGAAGGGTGTCTTGACGACGTCCTGTGCATTGAAAAAGGCCCGGCGCTGCTTGAACAACAATTGGCTTGCTTCGACATGGGCCGACAGCAGCCGCGACAGCGACAGATAGATGCGCTTGACCTCTTCGAGGTCGACCGGGTCGTTGAGCGAGCGCAGCCGGTCGATCTCGTCGCCGGTCAGCGTCAGCGGCGTGTCGGCGCGAAACTGCGACCATTGCTCGGCGGAGAAGAAACGATAGGGGGAGTATTTCTCGGTCGGAGCAAGCTGGTCCATCGAGTTTCCTGCCCTCCTCGCCGTCAGCCCGGGGTCATCAGCCCCGGGGCCGGGACGCCTTTTCGACAACCCCCGAGCGGCCGGTGCGGCCCTCGAGTTCCTTCAGCACGTCGTCCAACGGAACACCCGCGATGCCGAGCACGACAAGCCAATGATATATAAGATCGGCGCTTTCCGAAACGAGGGCCTGCTTGTCGCCGCGGACGGCGGCGATAACGGCTTCCACAGCCTCCTCGCCGAGCTTCTGCGCCGCCTTGTTCATACCCTTGGCGAACAGTTTCGCCGTCCACGAGTCCGGGTCGCCGGAATGGGCGCGCTGGTGGATGATCGTTTCCAGATCGGCGAGCGAAAATTGAGCCATGTCGGTCATCTATCTGCTTGTTTAAGCATGATCTTTTCCGAAAACCGGTCCCCACCTTCCGGGATCATGCTTTAAGCCCGATGGGTGGCCGAGTCCAGCCGCATCGGCAGGCCGGCCTTGGCCATGTATGTCTTGGCCTCGGCGATCGAGTAGGTGCCGAAGTGGAAGATCGAGGCGGCAAGCACGGCACCAGCATGGCCGTCGCGGATGCCCTCGACCAGGTGATCGAGCGTTCCGACGCCACCGGAAGCGATGACCGGCGCGCGCACCGCGTCGGCGACGGCGCGGGTGAGCGCGATGTCGTAGCCGGCCTTCGTGCCGTCGCGGTCCATCGAGGTAAGCAGGATCTCGCCGGCACCGCGATCGACCATGCGTGCGGCGAAGTCGACCGCGTCGATGCCCGTCTTCTCGCGACCGCCATGGGTGAAGATCTCCCAGCGGTCGGCCTCGCCGGCGGCAGACACCTTCTTGGCGTCGATGGCCACGACAATGCACTGGTTACCGAACTTGTCGGCGGCTTCCGTCACGAAATCCGGGTTCTTCACCGCCGCCGTGTTGATCGACACCTTGTCGGCGCCGGCCAGAAGCAGCTTGCGGATGTCGGCCACCTGGCGCACGCCGCCGCCGACGGTGAGCGGCATGAAGCATTGCTCGGCCGTCCGGGCGACCACATCGAAGATCGTCTCGCGATTGTCCGACGATGCGGTGATATCGAGGAAGCAGAGCTCGTCGGCGCCCGCGGCATCATAAGCCTTGGCGGCTTCGACCGGATCGCCGGCGTCGATGAGGTCGATGAAATTCACGCCCTTGACGACGCGGCCGTTCTTGACGTCCAGGCAGGGGATGACGCGGGCTTTCAGCATCACTTGCCTTCCAGGGTGGACAGCAGGTCGACCACCAGCTCGCCGACCAGCGGCGGCACGTCGCCCTTGGGATCGAAGGCCGGATCATAGGCGGAAATGGTGAGCCCGGCGATGGTGAGCGGGCCGGCGAGGCCGCACATTGCCGTGCGTACCTGCTCCGGCGCCGGGCCGCCGGGCGTGGTGTAGCGGTTGGCCTGCAGCTTCTCGGGATCGTGCACGTCGAGATCGACATGCATGTGGACCTGACGTGCACCGTCGGCTTTCAGTCTCTGCGCCGCGCTTTTCCAGTCGGGGCATTCGCTCCGGATGATCGGCAGCTTTTCCAGCAGTTCCTTCTCGGCGGCGTCGAGGTCGCGCGCGTTGACCAGGACGGAGCGCGACGGATCGACCGGCTTGAAGCCGGGGATCTGGTTCGCCATCGACCGCCAGCAGAGGCCGAGCACGGTGGCCAGCGCCATGCCGTCGAGGAAGCCCGTTGTGGTTGTTTCCGGCGTGTTGAGGTCGCCATGCTGGTCGGCCCAGATGATGGCGTCGGCGCCGGCGCCTGCCACGGCGCCGGCGGCGGTCAGGCAGTTGCCGGCCAGCACGATCGGAAACCGCTTCTTGTCCAGCGCCATGCGGACTTCGCCTGAAACGGCGTTGCAGACTGCAAAGCCGGTGCCGATCTCGCGCTCATCTTCGTCCTCGACCACCTTGCCGATGTCGTTCACCTCGACGTCGTGGCCGGCAAGCTTCAGCGCATCGGCCAATCCGCCGGAAATCAGCGCGTCCGGACCCTGGCCGCAGCCGCTGTGGAAATGGCCGCTGTCATAGGATGCCAGGATGATCGAAATGTTCACTATTCTGCCTCCGCCCGTTCGCCGCGCAAGATCGCCAGCGCCTCGGCCGGGTCGATACGTCCGTCATATAGGGCGCGGCCGGAGATCGCGCCTTCGAGTTTCTTCGCGTCGGGCATGGTCATGCGCACGATGTCGGCAATCGAGGCGAGGCCGCCGGATGCGATCACGGGAATGGAAACCGCCTCCGCGAGGCTGATCGTCGAATCCCAGTTGATGCCGGTCAGCACGCCGTCGCGGTCGATGTCGGTGTAGATGATGGCGGCAACGCCGGCGCCCTCGAATTTCCTGGCGAGCTCAATGACGCCGAGCTCGGAAGCCTCGGCCCAGCCTTCCACGGCGACCTTGCCGCCCTTGGCGTCGATGCCGACGGCGACCTTGCCCGGGAAAGCCTTGCAGGCTTGCCTGACCAGCTCTGGCTCGCGCACGGCGACCGTGCCGAGGATGACGCGGGCAAGGCCGCGATCCAGCCAGTCCTCGATCTGCGGCAGGGTGCGGATACCGCCGCCGAGCTGCACCGGGTTCTTCGTTGCCTTGAGGATGGCCCCGACCGCGGCGCTGTTGACGCTCTGGCCCTTGAAGGCGCCGTTGAGGTCGACGACATGCAGCCACTCGAAGCCCTGGTCCTCGAAGGCCTTTGCCTGCGCGGCAGGGTCGTCATTGTAGATGGTGGCGGTGGCCATGTCGCCGTGTTTCAGGCGCACGCATTTGCCGTCCTTGAGGTCTATTGCCGGAAACAGGATCATGGGTCAGGCGCCCTCGACGATGACGAAATGACCGGTCGAAGCGGCGAGCCTGTGCTTCAACGCCTCCTGATACTCCGGGGATTGGTAGCAGGCCACCGCCGTGTCGTCGGAATCGAACTCCACCACCACATGACGGTTCCCCGTCGGCGCTTCGGGATTCTCATAGTGCCCCGCCCGAACGATGAACTTCGCCCCATATTTGGCGAACGCCTTGGCGTTGGCTTCGATGTATTTTTTATAGGTTTCCTGGTCGTGCACGTCGACCAGCGCGATCCAATAGCCCTTCCTGCTCATTTCAGGGCCTCCATTTCAGGAAATTGGTGATCAGCGCCAGGCCGAGCGCCTGGCTCTTCTCGGGATGGAACTGCGTGCCGGCGAGGTTGTCGCGGGCGACCGCCGCCGTCACCGGGCCGCCATAGTCGGCAACCGCCAGCACCTCATCCGGATTCTTCGCTTCCAGATGATAGGAATGGACGAAATAGGCATGCAGCCCTTTCGGGCCGGTCTCGATGCCGGAAAACAGCGGATGCGGGCGGACAAGCTCGATCGTGTTCCAGCCGATCTGCGGGATTTTCAGCGTTGGGTCGGAGGGCCGGATCTCCTTGACGTCGCCGGCGATCCAGCCAAGGCCCTTGGTGATGGTCTTTTCCAACCCGCGTTGCGACATCAGTTGCATGCCAACGCAGATGCCGAGGAACGGCCGCCCCTTACGAAGCGCCGCTTCCTCGACCGCCTCCCACATGCCTGGCACCGCGTGCAGGCCGGCGGCGCAATCGGCATAAGCGCCGACGCCCGGCAGCACGATGCGGTCGGCGGACCGCACCCGCTCGGCATCGGCCGTCAGCTCGATCGTCGCGGCAATGCCTCCCTCGCGCGCCGCGCGCTCGAAGGCCTTGGTGGCCGAGCGCAGATTGCCCGAGCCGTAATCGATGATGGCTACCCGCATGTCAGGGCCTTCCAGGCGTATGGGTCAGTCCCAGCGCCATGCCGGTTTGCGGCGGGCGCGCCAGCGATGCATCCGGCACGATACGCGGCAGGGCTGGCTGCTCCTCGCTCTCCTCGCCGGCTTCCAGTGCATGGCGCGTCTCGGCATCGGCGAGATTGCCGGCCTCGACCACGCCCCATTCGCGCCAGCCGCGCCGCCGCAGCGAAGCGATGCGCAGGGACTGGCCTTCGAAGCCGATATAGAGCGAGACCAACAGCGACAGCAGCGATCCGGCCCCTTCAAGCCCGAGCCTCTCGCCGGCCACCGACAGGATCGCCATGACGGCGAAAGTCAGGGCCGCCTCGATCCACAGCCGGTTCCAGGCGAGCCAGAGCGGCGAGAACAGGAAACCCAGCCAGGTGAAGCTGTCGCGCACGAAACGGACGTCCTCGGCTTTGTTGTCCGCCGGCGGCTGCATCACGACATAGATCGCCATAGCCTATCCTTTCAGCGATCCCTTGGTGGAAGGCACGGCATCCGGCTGGCGCGGATCTGGCTCGAGTGCTGCCCGCAGCACGCGCGCCACGGCCTTGAAGCAGGTCTCGGCAATATGATGGTTGTTGGCGCCGTAATGGTTGGTCACGTGCAGCGTGATCCCGGCATTCTGCGCCAGCGCCTGGAAGAACTCGCGCACCAGTTCGGTGTCGAACGTGCCGATCTTGGGCGACGAGAAGCCGACGTTCCAGACCAGGAAGGGCCGGCCGGAAACGTCGATCGCAGCCCTGGTCAGCGTCTCGTCCATGGCAAGCTCGATCGAGGCGTAGCGCATAATGCCGCGCCGCTCGCCAAGCGCCTTGCTCAGCGCCTGGCCGATCGCGATGCCGGTATCCTCGACCGTATGGTGGTCGTCGATATGCAGGTCGCCCTTGGCCTTGATCGTCATGTCGATCAGCGAATGCCGCGACAGCTGGTCGAGCATGTGGTCGAAGAAGCCGACACCGGTCGAGATGTCGGCTTTGCCCTTGCCGTCGACATGGACGGAGACCGAAATCTCTGTTTCCTTGGTCTTGCGGCTGACTTCGGCCGAACGCGTCATCGCTCTGTCCTTGTTGCCTGGTTTAGAGGCTCCGGGCTGGAAAACGAGAGCCTTCTATCAGCATGATCCGGCGATTGCCAGTTTCCATTCCAGCCGCTATTCGGCCTTGTCGGACGGCGGTTTGCAATCGTTCGCCATGTGCATACATATGGCCGATCCAACTCACTCGTACCGCGCCAATCGCCTTTTCAAGGGATAGCGCGCATCGGAGCTAAAAATGTCGAATGAACTCAGCATGCACGCCACGACCATCATCAGCGTGCGCAAGGGCAACAAGGTCGTGATCGCCGGCGACGGCCAGGTCAGCCTTGGCCAGACCATCATGAAGGGCAACGCCCGCAAGGTGCGCCGCATCGGCAAGGACGGCAGCGTCATTGCCGGCTTCGCCGGCGCTACCGCCGACGCCTTCACCCTGCTCGAGCGGCTCGAAGCCAAGCTCGAGCAATATCCCGACCAGCTGACGCGCGCCTGTGTCGAGCTCGCCAAGGATTGGCGCACCGACCGCTATCTGCGCCGGCTGGAAGCCATGATGCTGGTCGCCGACAAGTCGGTCTCGCTGGCGCTGACCGGCAATGGCGACGTGCTGGAGCCCGAGCATGGCGTCATGGCCATCGGTTCCGGCGGCAATTACGCGCTGGCCGCGGCCCGCGCGCTGATCGACACCGACAAGGACGCGGAGGAGATCGCCCGCAAGGCCATGCAGATCGCGTCCGACATCTGCGTCTACACCAACAACAATTTCGTCGTCGAAACGCTCGATGCCGCCTGAGGTCCATGATCGGGGAGAGGATCATGGCCGACCAGGAGCATAGCTACGATTTTCGGCCGGTCACCGAGAAGGATCTGCCGATGATCGGCAGGTGGCTGCGCGAGCCGCATGTCGCTGAGTGGTGGGACGATCCGGACAAGGAAATCGCCGACATCCGCGAGCATATGGATTCGGTCTCGGTGGAGCCGCTGATCGTCGAATTGGATGGCAGGCCGATCGCCTATCTGCAGAGCTACGACCCGCATATGGAGGACGACCATCCCTATGCCGACCAGCCTTTCGGCACGCTGGGCGTCGATCTCACGATCGGCCCGCCGGAGCTGGTCGGCATCGGCCATGGCTCGGCCATCCTGCGCCAGTTTGTCGAGGAGCTGTTCGAGGAAGGCGCGCCGCGCGTCATCATCGACCCGCATCCCGGCAATGGCCGCGCCATCCGCGCCTATGAGAAGGCCGGCTTCAGGCCGATCGGCCGCAGGCATTCGCAATATGGGGACGTCGTGCTTATGGCCGTCGATGCGGACGAAGACGACGACGAGAATCTGGGGGACTGACCGAATGACCGCGCCCGAGGACAAGACGCTTTCCGCCTATGAGGACAGCTGGCGCATGGGCCTGCTGCTCGTGCTCGCCTTGATCGTCTTCCAGGCGGGTACCTTGTACGGCATGGGGCATCCGCCGATCTGCACCTGCGGCTACGTCAAGCTCTGGCACGGCGTGGTCAACAGCTCGGAGAATTCCCAGCACATCGCCGACTGGTACACCTTCTCGCACATCATCCACGGCTTCCTGTTCTATGCGCTGGCCTGGGCGCTGTTCCCGCGCTCGCCGGTGGGCTTGAGGCTCGCCTTCGCCGTCCTCATCGAAGGCGGCTGGGAAATCCTGGAGAACAGCCCCTTCATCATCGAGCGCTACCGCGCCGGCACGATCTCGCTCAACTATTACGGCGACTCGATCATCAACTCGGTGTCCGACACGCTGTTCATGGCGCTGGGATTTGTGATGGCGCGAAAGCTACCTATATGGGTGATCGTGGCCCTGGCGCTCATCTTCGAGCTCGGCACGGGCTACATCATCCGGGACAATCTGACGCTCAACGTGATCATGCTGCTGCATCCGTTCGAGTCCATCAGGCAGTGGCAAAGTGGAATTTGAGTAATATGAGCACCTTTTCTCCCCGCGAAATCGTTTCGGAACTCGACCGCTTCATCATCGGCCAGAAGGACGCCAAGCGCGCCGTGGCCATTGCCTTGCGCAACCGCTGGCGCCGCCAGCAGCTGGAAGGCCAGATGCGCGAAGAGGTAATGCCGAAGAACATCCTGATGATCGGCCCGACCGGCGTCGGCAAGACCGAGATCTCGCGCCGCCTGGCGCGGCTCGCCGGCGCCCCCTTCGTCAAGGTCGAGGCGACGAAGTTCACCGAGGTCGGCTATGTCGGCCGTGACGTCGAGCAGATCGTGCGCGATCTCGTCGAGGTCGCCATCGGCCTGACCCGCGAAAAGATGCGCGAGGACGTCGCGGCGCGTGCCCAGATCAACGCCGAGGAGCGCGTGCTGGAAGCCCTCGTAGGCAAGACGGCGAGCCCGGCCACCCGCGATAGCTTCCGCAAGAAGCTGCGCGATGGCGAGCTCGACGACAAGGAGATCGAGATCGAGGTGGCCGACACCGGCACCGGCGGCATGCCAGGCTTCGAGATCCCCGGCATGCCCGGCGGCAATGTCGGCGTGCTCAACATCAACGACATGCTGTCGAAGGCGATGGGCGGCCGCAGGACCAAGACCCGCAAGACCACGGTCCGCGATTCCTATGCGCTGCTCGTCAACGACGAGTCCGACAAGCTGCTCGACCAGGACGAGGTCGTGCGCCGGGCGCTGGAATCGGCCGAGAACGACGGCATCGTCTTCCTCGACGAGATCGACAAGATCGCGGCCCGGAGCGACATTTCGGGCGGCCCGTCGCGCGAGGGCGTGCAGCGCGACCTGCTGCCGCTGGTCGAAGGCACGACGGTCGCGACCAAATACGGGCCGATCAAGACCGACCATATATTGTTCATCGCATCCGGCGCCTTCCACGTTTCCAAGCCGTCCGACCTTTTGCCGGAGCTGCAGGGCCGCCTGCCGATTCGCGTCGAGCTGCGCGCGCTGGAGAAGTCGGATTTCGTCCGCATCCTCACCGAGACCGAGGCGAGCCTCCTCAAGCAGTATATCGCGCTGATGAAGACCGAAGGCGTCGAACTGACCTTCACCGACGACGCCATCGATTCGCTGGCCGGCATCGCCGTCGACCTCAACGCCAGCGTCGAGAACATCGGCGCAAGGCGCCTGCAGACGGTGATGGAGCGCGTGCTGGACGAGATCTCCTATGATGCGCCGGACCGCAACGGCACGGCGGTCACCATCGACGCCGCCTATGTCGAGAAGCATGTCGGCGACCTGTCGCGCAACACCGACCTGTCGCGCTTCATCCTCTGACTTTTGAAGTCGGGCCGCCTCAGCGCCGGCCCGACTTGCCCGGCCGACCAACTTTGGGTGTGGCCAAATGGAGGCATCTGGCCACCATTCTTGGGGGCAGTTGGTAGCCTTCTCTCGACTCTGCCGGACGCTTTACCTAGGTTGCCGCGCGTTCTGGAAGCAATTTCAGCAAAACTGTCCAGCGGTTTTCCTTCTGAAATTGCGTTCAATCAAATGGTTGGGGTGGAGCGGCGATAGCCGAGCCGTCCCAAAGCGGCGGCGGATGAAGAAGTATCTGTTTCTTTTTGTGTGTCTTGCATTGGCGGCGGCGGTGACGATCGCCGATGCCGCGACCATGGTGCCTCCGGGCAATCGCAACGCCGTGCAGCCGGATATTCCGGGCGCGTCCAGCCGGCGCACCCAGGCAACCAACACCACCTTCCAGGCCAAGTACCGGAAAGTCTACGCGTTGCTGCAGAACGATGCCGAGCTGCGCGGCAAGATCAGGAAGGTGGCGGCTGCCTATGGCATCGACCCGATGCATATCGTCGGCGCCATCGTCGGCGAGCATACCTACAATGTCGATGCCTATGACCGGCTGCAGACCTATTACGTCAAGGCGATGTCCTATCTGTCGAGCAAGCTGACCTTTGCCTATGAGGGCGAGGATGTCAGCGATTTCGTCCAGCGGCCGGAGTTCAAGAAATGCGCCGGCATGAGCGACAGCTATGACCTTTGGGAATGCCGCGAGCAGGTCTGGAACCATTCCTTCCGCGGCAAGACCGTCGCCGGCACAAGCTTCCCCAACGACCGCTTCGGCGCCACCTTTTTCCAGCCCTATTATGCCGGCCAGACTTTCGGGCTCGGTCAGTTGAACCCGCTGACCGCGCTGCAGATGAGCGATCTCGTGCACAAGGTCTCAGGCCTGCCCGAGCTCGACGTCAACGATCCCAACGCGGTCTACAAGACCATCATGGATCCGGACCTGACGCTGCCCTACGTCGCCGCGACCATCAGGAAGTCGATCGACGCCTATCGCAACATCGCCAGCTTCGACATCTCCCGCAATCCGGGGCTTACCGCGACGCTCTACAATGTCGGCAACCCCGAGCAGCGCGCCTATGCGCTGAAGGCCGAGAACGACAGACGTCGCGCCGCCGGCGAACCGGAAAAGCTGCCTGAGGAGAATTATTACGGCTGGCTGGTCAACGACAAGCTGGACGAGCTGAAGGCGCTGTTTTAGGCGGCCAGGCACGAGAACGGAGCCAGTTGGAGTTCAGTTCTGGGGCGTTTGCGCCGCCCCTCATTGCCCTGCCGGGCATTTCTCACGGTGAACGGGGAGAAAGAGGCTGTGCCGACGCTTTTGCCAATCTCGAACGCAGCAGAATTGGCGCCGACGGCCGCGAAGTCCCCTTCTCCCCGTTTACGGGGAGAAGATGCCGGCAGGCAGATGAGGGGCAGCGCCGAACTCAACAATTATCAAGGCAGTTCAAGCCGCAAGCAGCGATTTCAGCTTGACCGCCTGTGAGCCGAGCGCTTCCGGCGCCGGCTTCGCCCGCTTGGCGATCAGCATCTCCGCCAGGCGGATGTCGCGCGCCACCGCATTGCCGGGACCGATGCCGCTGGCGGCGACCAGCCTGCCGTCCTCGGCGAGGTGGAACAGGATGAAGGCGCCGTCGTCGAGGTCGCGCCGCACGATGCTCTTGCCCTCGTCCGAAAGCCCGGCGATCTGCAAGGTCAGCCCATACTGATCCGACCAGAACCAAGGCACGGCCGCATGCGCCTCGTCTGCGCCCAGCATGTTCCTGGCGGCCAGTGCGCCCTGTTCCTGCGCGTTGCGCCAGGCCTCCAGCCGAACGCGCCGGCCGCCATAGATGGCGAGCGGGAACGAGCAGCAATCGCCGGCGGCGAAGACATCCGGGTCCGCGGTGCGCAGATGCTCGTCCACGGCGATGCCGTTGTCGATGGCGAGCCCGGCTTCGGCGGCAAGCGCGGTCACCGGCACGGCGCCGATGCCGATCACGGCGAGATCGGCGACGACCTTCTGCCCGTCGGCCAGCGCGATGGCGACTTCCTTGCCGTCATCGACGATCGCGGCCAACCCCTGGCCGGTGCGGATCGAAACGCCTTCGGCCTCATGCGCCTTGTGGATGATGTCGGCGATCTCGGCCGGCACGCCGCGCATCAGGATGCGCGGCTGGGCCTCGATGACCGAGACGGCGGCACCGAGCTTGCGCGCCGAGGCCGCCAATTCGAGGCCGATGAAGCCGCCGCCGATGATGGCGACGCGGTTTCCGGCGCCGAGATGTGTGCGGATGGCAAGCGCGTCGCTGAAGGTCCTCAGATACACGCAGCGCGACCCGAGCCCCGGCGTCGGCAACTGGCGCGGCACGGAGCCGGTCGCCAGCAGCAGCTTGTCGTAGGAAAGGGAAGAGCCGTCGGACAGGTGCACGACATGCGCGGCGCGGTCGATCGCCACGGCCCGGACGGAATGGATGTGCCGGATCGCGCGTTCGGCGAAGAGCGCGTCGGTGGCGATCGCCTTGATGGCCGGAGCGACGGCGGTCATCGCGTCCTTCGACAGCGGCGGCCGCTCATAGGGCAGATGCGGCTCGTCGCCGACCAGCGTCACCGGCCCGTCATAGCCGAGATCGCGGAGCGCAAGCGCCGCCCGCCCGCCGCACTCGCCGGCGCCGATGATCACCATTCCTCCCGCCATCGTCGTCACCCGACCTGAATGAGGACTTTGCCGGCGTCGACCTTGACCGGATAGGTCTTGAGGTTGACGCAGACCGGGGCGCCGCGCGCGTCGCCGGTCTTGTAGTTGAAGCGGCCGTTGTGCTTGGGGCATTCGATGATGTCGTCCATCACCAACCCATCGGCCAGATGCACCTTTTCATGCGTGCACAGGCCGTCGGTGGCGAAGTACTCGTCGTCCGGGCTGCGGTAGATGGCGAAGGTGCGCCCGGCATGGTCAAACCGGATCACGTCCTCCTCGTCGATGTCTCCGGCCGCGCAGGCCTCGACCCAGTCGCTCATCTCGTCCTCCTGGAATTCATGGTCTTCGGTCGGGCAGCTCACTCGGCCGCGGCCGCCACCGGATTGTCGTTGTGCAGTTCTTCCCGGTAGGGCTTCGCCGTCGGCGGCAGCGCGCGCTTGAGGAAATAATCCTCGTTGCGCAGCTGGCGCAGGAAAGCCGGGATCATCTCGCGGTAGCCGGCCAGGATCGACCGCGTCGGCGCCGGCAGATCGTGCTTGATCATTTCATGCAGCTTCGGCAGCGCGTGATAAGCCACCATCGGGAACATGTGGTGCTCCACATGGTAGTTCATGTTCCAGTAGATGAAGCGGCTGATCGGATTCATGTACACCGTGCGACTGTTCAGGCGGTGGTCGATGACATTCTCCGCAAGTCCGCCATGCTGCAGCAGGCCGGTCATGACGTGATGCCAGGCGCCGTAGAGGCGGGGCAGGCCGACGAGCATCAGCGGCAGCCATGAATGCAGGTAGAGCGCCAGCGCGATGGTCGCGATGTAGATGGCGAGCCAGATGCGTGCCACGCGGATCGCCTTCGGTTGCTCCTGCTCGGGAATGAAGGTCTTTTCCGCCGCGCTGATGACGCCGGCGGCGTTGCGGACCATGTCGGTCATCGCATGCCAGGCGTCGACGATGCCGAAGAAGTTCAGCACGACCCGCAGCAAATCCGGCGGCCGCATGACGGCGATCTCCGGGTCGCGGCCGACGATGATGGTGTCGGTGTGGTGGCGCGTATGGCTCCAGCGCCATGTCACCGGGTTGCGCATGATCATGAAGCAGGCGAGCTGGTAGATGGCGTCGTTCATCCACTGCGTGCGGAAGGCCGTGCCGTGGCCGCATTCGTGCCAGCGGGAATCGGTCGAGGAGCCATAGAGCGTGCCATAGACGAAGAGGAACGGCACACACCACCAACTGCCCCAGAACCAGATGCCGCCCGCGGCGCCGACGACGAAAGCGGCCAGCCAGATGATGGTGTCGCGGATCGCCGGCTGGTCGGAGCGCTGCATCAGCTCCTTCATCTGCTTGCGCGGGATGTCGGTGTGGTACCACTCGGCCGCAGCGAGCCCGTTCTCGACCGCGAGCCTGGCGTCTCGTCCGGTCAGGCTGTAGTCGCGCGGCGACGCCGCCGAAGACGTGATTGCCGTCATTGGGGTTCCTTCCACCAGCGCCCTGGCGAACCGCCCGACCGTGCGGAGCTCGCGCATCGCTGACTTTCCGCTTAAGCATAGCCGCAAGGTCTGATGGTCTCAACATCACAAAGATAGTTTCTATCATTTCCTATCAGGATGGGTTATCCTGAGTCGGATATCCGAAGTGGGACTCAAGCGAGGAAGCATCCATGGCAAAGCGGCCGACCATTACCGATCTGGCGCGCGTCTCGGGCGTCAGCGTCGCCACCGTCGACAGGGTGCTGAACAGCCGCCTGCCGGTGCGCGAGGAGACGGCGCGCCGGGTCTACGACGCAGCCACCGAGATCGGCTATCACGCCGCCGGGCTGATCAAGCAGCGCATGCGCCAGGAATTGCCGGAATACCGGCTCGGCTTCCTGCTGCTGAGGGGCAACGATGTCTTCTATGGCGATTTCGCGAAGGAGCTCGAGGTAGCGGTCGCACAGTCGCAGCGTTTCCGCGGCGTCGCGACAATCGAGTTCGCCGCTTCCTTGGCGCCGGACGAAATCGCCGGCCAGATGCGCAGGCTGGCGGCCAAGTCGAGAGCCATTGCCGTCGTCGGCCCGGACCACCCGAACCTGACCGCGGTCGTCGAGACACTGAAGGCGAGGGGGCAGCCGGTCTTCTCGCTGCTGTCCGACTTCGCCGCCGGCATCCGCGAGGGCTATGTCGGTCTGGACAACCGCAAGGTCGGGCGGAGCGCCGCCTGGATGATCGCCAAGGCCGCCAGGAAGCCGGGCAAGGTGGCGCTCTTCGTCGGCAGCCACCGCTTCCACGGCCATGAGCTGCGCGAGATCGGCTTCCGCTCTTTCTTCCGCGAGCGCGCGCCCGACTTCACCGTGATGGAGACGCTGGTCAACCTCGAGGCCAATGACGTGACGCATGACGCCATGCTCGACCTCCTGGCCCGCCATCCCGATCTCGCCGGCTGCTATGTCGCTGGCGGCGGCATGGAGGGCGCGGTCTCGGCGCTGCGGACGGCGAACCCGGCCGAGATGCCGGTCGTCATCTGCAACGAGATCAACGCCGTCTCGCGCGCGGCGCTTGCCGACAACATCCTCACCATGGTGATCTCGACGCCGCTTGCCGCGCTCTGCCGGGAACTCGTCGGGCTGATGGCCCATGCCATCGAAAGCGGCGCGGCCAATGCGCCGGGACAGACCTTTCTGCCCTTCGACATCTATCTGCCGGAAAATATCTAGCGTCCGCCATGATAGAAGCCATCAGGCTGATGGATTCTTTCATGGCAGGTTGCTCCTATTCGGGCCCAGGTTTCGGCGATTTTTGTCGTCGTCGTGCCCCTGATGAACGAAAAACCGGCTGGCCCGGTCGGAATCGCCCTTGACGTTTCCCAAACGAAATGGAATAAATATTTCACTAACTAGGCCTTTTGGTTCTTTCGTTCCGAAGCGCCTGTTCGAACGGAGGAAGAGGCGTTCCAATAGAATTGGCGACGCCTCATTGGCCGCAGGGAGAGTTCCCCGGGGCAAACCGGGGATTCCGGTTCAATGGGTGCAGCCGGACACCAAGTGGAGGAGAATAAAATGAAGAGACTTCTTTTGGGCGTCGCGCTCTCGGCGCTGATGTGTTCATCCGCCTTCGCCGCCAAGATCGGCGTTTCGATGGCCCTTTTCGACGACAACTTCCTCACTGTCTTGCGCAACGGCATGATCGCGCAGGCCAAGGGCATGAGCGGCGTCGAGCTGCAGGTCGAGGACGCGCAGAACGACGTGGCCAAGCAGCTCGACCAGATCAAGAACTTCGCCGCCTCGGGCGTCGACGCCATTATCGTCAATCCGGTCGATACCTCGGCCACGCAGGCGATGTCGGATGCGGCCGCCGCGGCCAAGATCCCGCTGGTCTATGTCAATCGCGAGCCGGTCAACGTCGACAAGCTGCCCGACAACCAGGCCTTCGTAGCCTCGAACGAAGCCGATTCCGGCACGCTCGAGACCAAGGAAGTTTGCCGCCTGTTCAAGGAAGCCGGCAAGAAGGAAGCCAATGTCTATGTGATCATGGGCGAGCTTTCCAACCAGGCCGCGGTGCAGCGCACCAAGGACATCGACGAGGTCATCGCCACGCCGGACTGCAACTTCATCAAGATCATCGACAAGCAGACCTCGAACTGGAAGCGTGACGAGGCGCAGAACCTGATGACCAACTGGCTGTCGTCCGGCAAGGCGTTCGACGGCGTCATCGCCAATAACGACGAAAGCGCGATCGGCGCCATCCAGGCCATGAAGGCCGCCAACATCGACATGAAGTCGGTCGTCGTCGGCGGCGTCGACGCCACCCAGGATGCGCTGGTTGCCATGCAGGCCGGCGATCTCGACGCAACGGTCTTCCAGGACGCCGCCGGCCAGGGCGCCGGGGCGCTCGACGCCGCGCTCAAGCTCGCCAAGGGCGAAAAGGTGGACAAGAAGGTCTACATCCCCTTCCAGCTCGTCACCCCGGCGAACATCGACAAGTTCCTGAAGAAGAACTGAGGCGCCTCGATACGGGGCGGCGCGTCCAATCGGACAAGCGCGCCGCTCCGCCTTTCCTCCCGTCCGCGCGGGAGGCCGGATAGCTGCGCCCCGACGGAGGAAGAAGACGTGTCACAGACATCGCATGGCATTGGCGGGCTGAGCTATGACGCCAAGAAGCGTCCATGGCCCGCCGAATTCAACGTGTTCCTGGCGCTTGTCATCCTGGTCGCCGCTTTCGAGCTGGTCGGCCGTGTCTTCCTCGGCGACAGCTTCCTGTTCAACACCCGCGAGAACGTCTCCGGGCTCTTCAACGAGCAGCGCCTGCAGATCATCATCCTGCAGGTGTCGATCGTCGGCATCATCGCAATCGGCGTCACTCAGGTCATCATCTGCGGCGGAATCGACCTGTCCTCGGGCTCGATCGTCGGCGCCACCGCCATGATCGCCATGAGCTTCGCCCAGGTAGCGACAGTCAACGGCAATCCTAATCCCAAGGCGATGTTCATCGACTATGGCTGGACCGACCTGCCGGTCATCGTGCCGCTGCTGGTCGCGATCGGCTGCGGTCTGATTGCCGGACTGATCAACGGCCTCTTGATCGCCTACACCCGCATCCCGCCCTTCATCGCCACGCTGGGCATGATGGTCACCGCCCGCGGCATCGCTAAATGGTGGTCGAAGGGCCAGCCGATCTCATTTCCGACCGACAGCTTCGCGGCCATCGGCAAGGGCCTGATGCCGGTCGTCATCTTCATCTCGCTGGCACTCCTGTTCCAGCTTATCCTGACCTACACGAAATACGGCAAGCATTGCTACGCCATCGGCTCCAACGAGGACGCCGCGCGCATGTCGGGCATCAAGATCGCCAACCACAAGGTGCTGGTCTATGTCATCGCCGGCATCCTCGCTTCGACTGCCGCGGTGGTGCTGTCCTCCAAGAACCTCACGGCGCAGGCTGGCATGGGCGTTATGTACGAGCTGGACGCCATTGCCATGGCGGTCATCGGCGGCGTTTCGCTGTCGGGCGGCCGCGGCTCGATCATCGGCACCGTGATCGGCTCGCTGATCTTCGGCGTCATCATTTCCGGCTTCACCTTCCTGCGCCTCGACGCCTACTATCAGGAGATGGTGAAGGGCGTGATCATCGTCGGCGCCGTCGTTCTCGATCAGTGGCGCCAGCGCCGCCGCGCGATAGGAGCTTGACCATGTCCGACATCGTTCTGAAGACCGAAAACCTCACCAAGCATTATGGCGGCGTGCACGCGCTGCAGGAGGCGAATTTCGAGCTGCGCAAGGGCGAGCATGTCGCCATCATGGGCGATAATGGCGCCGGCAAGTCGACCTTCGTGCGCCAGATCACCGGCGTCGAGCAGCGCACCGACGGCAAGATCTGGTTCGACGGCAAGGAGGTCAATTTCGCCGGCCCGATCGAGGCCCGCGAGGCGGGCATCGAGACCGTGTTCCAGAACCTTGCCCTCGCCGACGATCTCGACGTCCCGTCGAACCTGTTCCTCGGCCGCGAGAAGGTGCTGTTCAATCTCGGACCTTTCTCGATCCTCGATCGCAAGGCGATGCGCAAGGCGACCGAAGCAGCGCTTGTCCGCACGGCGGTGAAGATACCCAACCTCTCCAGCACCATCCGCCACATGTCGGGCGGCCAGCGCCAGTGCGTGGCGATCGCCAGGACGGCAACCTTCGCCTCCAAGCTGATCATCATGGACGAGCCGACGGCGGCGCTCGGCGTGCAGGAAACGGCGCAGGTCGAAAACATCATCCGCACGCTGAAGGAAAACGGCGAGCCGCTGATCCTGGTCAGCCACAACATGCGCCAGGTGTTCGACCTGGTCGACCGCATCGTCGTCTTCCGCCGTGGCCGCATCGTCGCCAATCTGCGCAAGCAGGACACCGACGGCAACGATATCGTCGCCTACATCACCGGCGCCAAGACCGGACAGGCCGAGCTCCAGTCCGCCTGACCGGCGCCACGACGGGAACAAGCAATCGTCCGCGCCGAGAGGCGCGGACTGTCTATAAAACCCACCTCGAAGGACATTCCATGACACTCCGCTTCGCTCTTCTCGGCGCCGGCCGCATCGGCAAGGTGCATGCCCGCGCCGTCGCCTCCAACCCGCAGGCCAAACTTGTGGCCGTGGCCGATGCCTTCGAGAAAGCGGCGACGGAGCTGGCCTCCGCCTATGGCGCCGAAGTGCGCAGCATCGATGCCATCGAGAAGGCCAAGGACATCGACGCCGTCATCATCTGCACCCCGACCGACACGCATGCCGACCTGATCGAGCGCTTCGCCAAGGCCGGCAAGGCGATCTTCTGCGAGAAGCCGATCGACCTCTCCGTCGAGCGCGTCGAAAAATGCCTGGCCGTGGTCGGCAAGACCGGCGCCACGCTGATGGTCGGCTTCAACCGCCGCTTCGACCCGCATTTCGCCGCCGTGCGCAAGGCGATCGACGACGGCGCCATCGGCACGGTCGAGATGGTCACCATCACGTCCCGCGATCCCGGCGCCCCGCCGCTCGACTACATCGCCAGGTCCGGGGGCATTTTTCGCGATATGACCATCCATGATTTCGACATGGCACGCTTCCTGCTCGGCGAGGAGCCGGTTGCCGTCAGTGCCCATGCTTCGGTGCTTGTCGACAAGAAGATCGGCGAAGCCGGCGATTTCGATTCGGTCAGCGTCATCCTCGAAACCGCGTCCGGCAAGCAGGCCGTCATCTCCAATTCCCGCCGCGCCACCTATGGCTACGACCAGCGCATCGAGGTGCATGGCTCCAAGGGCATGGTCGCGGCCGAGAACCAGCGGCCGGTCTCGATCGAGCTCGCCAACGACAAGGGCTACACCCGCCCGCCGCTGCACGACTTCTTCATGACCCGCTACATCGACGCCTACGCCAACGAGATCGCCTCCTTCATCGCCGCCGCGACCGCCGGCAAGAAGGCGGCGCCGAGCGGAAAGGACGGGCTGGTCGCGCTGAGGCTCGCCGACGCGGCGCTGAAATCGGCAAAGACCGGCAAGACCGTCCGCGTCGATTGAACGTTTGACCTAGATTACAGGAGCAAAGCGATGAGCGGTTTGGCCGGTCGCAATTCAGAAACGCGCGCCATCGTCACCGGCGGCGCGCAGGGCATCGGCTTCGCGGTTGCCGAGGCCCTTGCCGACGAGGGCTGCCGCGCGCTGGCGCTGATCGGCCGGTCGCAGGAGAAGGGCGACAAGGCGGTGGCAGTGCTGAAGAAGAGCGGCGTCGACGCCATCTTCATCAGCGCCGATGTCGCCAAGGTCGCCGACTGCAAGCGCGCCGTGGCAACGGCGCTGGAGCATTTCGGCACGCTGAACGCTTTGGTCAACGCCGCCGCCACCTCGGCGCGGGGATCGTTGGTCGAGACCACCGAGGAGCTGTTCGACCAGATCTTCGACACCAATGTGCGCGGCCCCTTCTTCCTGATGCAGGGGCTTGTCACGCATCTGCTGGAGCGCAAGGCGCCGGGCTCGATCGTCAATGTGCTGTCGATGTCGGCGCATGCCGGCCAGTCGTTCCTCACGCCCTATTCGACCAGCAAGGGCGCGCTGATGACGCTGACCAAGAATGTCGCCAGCGCCTACCGGAAGAACCGCATCCGCTGCAACGCCGTGCTGCCGGGCTGGATGGACACCGAGGGCGAGGCGATCGTGCAAAAGAAGTGGCACGGAGCGTCGGATGACTGGTTGGAGAAGGCCGAGGCGGCGCAGCCGATGGGCCAGCTGGTCAAGCCGGCGCAGCTCGCGCGGCTGATCACCTACATGCTGAGCCCCCAGGCCGGTGTCATGACCGGTTCCCTCGTCGATTATGATCAGAACATAGCCGGCGTGATTGGGGAGTAGTGACAAACGCCCTCGCATCGACTATATGAGCCGCATGATCCACCTGACCGCCTCGTTTTGGTACTTTAGCTACGGTAGCTCGCTGGCGGCGGGAGGATTGCGCTCGATCTGAAAATTCCAGATCAAAATCCGACAAGCCGCCAGACCTGGCGGCTTTTTTGTTTCAGCCGGCAGGTCTCCTAACCAGGAGCAGAAAGCCGTGTTGACCACCACAGACGACCTTCGGGTCACCGAAATCAGAGCCTTGAGCACGCCGGACGAGGTGATGCGCGAGATACCGCGCTCGCTCACCGCGACGCGCACCGTTGCCGCCTCGCGCAACGCTATCCATTCGATCCTTACGGGGGCCGACGACCGACTGCTTGTCATCGTCGGCCCTTGTTCCATCCACGATCCGGTCGCGGCCGTTGACTATGCCAGCCGTCTGGCGGCGCTGCGCGAGACCCTGTCCGACCGGCTCGAGATCGTCATGCGCGTCTATTTCGAGAAGCCGCGCACCACGGTCGGCTGGAAGGGGCTGATCAACGATCCCGACCTCGACGGCAGCTTCAACATCGAGAAGGGCTTGCGCATGGCGCGCAATGTGCTGTCGGCCGTCAACAATCTCGGCCTGCCGGCGGCGACCGAGTTCCTCGACATGACGATCCCGCAATATATAGCCGACCTCGTCGCCTGGGGCGCTATCGGAGCGCGCACCACCGAAAGCCAGATCCATCGCGAGCTGGCGTCCGGCCTGTCCTGCCCGGTCGGCTTCAAGAACGGCACCGACGGCAATCTCCGGATCGCCGGCGAGGCGGTGAAGTCGGCAGCCCAGCCGCATCATTTCATGGCGGTGACCAAGGGCGGCCGCAGCGCCATCGCGGCGACCACCGGCAATGAGGATTGCCACGTCATCCTGCGCGGCGGCATTCAGCCGAACTACGATGCCGCAAGCGTCGATGCCGCCGCCGCCGAACTCGGCCGCATCGGTGTGGCGCCGCGGCTGATGATCGATGTCAGCCACGCCAACAGCGCCAAGAAGCCGGAGAACCAGCCGAAGGTGGCGCATGACGTTGCCGGTCAGGTCGCAGCCGGCGACGAGCGCATCATCGGCGTCATGATCGAGAGCAATCTCGTCGCCGGCCGCCAGGACGTCGTGCCCGGCAAGCCGCTTACCTACGGCCAGAGCATCACCGATGGCTGCATCGACTGGGCGACCACCGAGACCGTGCTGCACGGCCTTGCCGGCGCCGTCGAATGGCGCCGGTCGGTGAAACGCGAGATGCTCGCGACCCGTCAGGGCGCGGCGTGAGGCCTCTTCCTTCTCCCCTTGCGGGAGAAGGTGACCCGGCGCGCAGCGCCGAGACGGATGAGGGGCGTGAAGGAACGCGGCGTGTGTCCTTGAGGCTCACGCCGCCCTCAGCCCTTCCCACGCGGTGAATATTGAAACGGCAAACAGCAGCAGCCCGGCGCTTCGCCCGGCAAGTATGGTCGCTTGTGGATTGTCGACCAGCAGCCCCCGGCTGCGCCCGGCGGTGACGGCAAGCCCGCCATAGATCGCCGCCTGCGTGGCGACCGTCAGCAATCCCATGATGGTCGCCTGCATCCAGATCGGGCCGTAAGCCGGCTTGAGGAATTGAGGATAGACGGCAAGGATGAAGAGATAGGCCTTCGGATTGATCAGGCAGGTGACCAGGCCCTGGCGGAACGCTCTCCAGGCCGAGCGGCTGCCAGCCGGACCGTCGTCGCCGACGGTGATCGAGCTGCGCATCAGCGAAACGCCGATATAGGCCATATAGGCGGCGCCGGCGACCAGCAGCGGCGTGAACAACACCGGCACGAAATGCATCAGCAGCCCGACGCCGACCGCGCCGTTCAGCGTGTGCACCGCGCCGCCGAGCATGATGCCGGCGGTGGCCGCCAGGCCTCGATTGCTGCCGCCGGTGAGCGCATTGGCCAGCACGAACAGCATGTCCATGCCCGGAACGGCGATGATGCCGAACAGAAGCACGAAGAACAGCCAGAGGTTTTCACCATAACTCATGTCAGTTGCCTGTCGCCTCGTTCGCTTGGGTGCAAAGGAATCTATTGATTTTCAAGCGGGTAGGCGGCCCTATAGGTCACACCAACTGACGGGGATGTGTCAGTTGCGTTTCGGTTGGCTGGAAAAATGCGCAAGGCATCGCGCCTGTTCGAGATCATCCAGATCCTGCGTCTGGCCAAAAAGCCGGTGACGGCGGCGACGATCGCCGAGCGGTTGGAAGTGACGGTGCGTTCGGTCTATCGCGATATTGCCGCCCTGCAGGCGATGCGCGTGCCGATCGAGGGCGGGCGCGGCATTGGCTATATCCTGCGCCCCGGCTTCGACCTGCCGCCGCTGATGTTTTCCATCGAGGAGATGGAAGCGATCGTGCTGTCCCTGGCGCTGCTTGAACGCACCGGCGACGACGAGTTGAAGCAGGCGGCGAAACGCGTCGGCGCCAAGATCGCCGGCGCCGTGCCGCCGCCCTTGCGGCAGACCCTCGACGCCAATGCGCTTCACGCCTGGGGTTTTGCCGCCGCTTCCGCTTCCGCCGTCGACCTCGCGCTGGTTCGCCGCGCCATCCGCGACGAGGAGAAGCTCAGCCTCTCCTATCGTGACGAGGCTGGACGGGCGACCGACCGCATCATCCGCCCGGTCGCGCTGATCTATTATGCCGAGACCGCCAACATCGTCGCCTGGTGCGAACTGCGCCAGGCCATCCGCAATTTCCGCAGCGACCGCATCGAGGACTGCCGGCCGGCTGGCCTGTGGTTCAAGGGCGAGGGCGACCGGCTGCGGCAGGTGTGGGTCGACGGCTGGGAGATCAATGCCTCGACCGCCGGCTGAGGCGCTGGCCGGCTTTCAGGGCACGATGCCGCGACAGGCCCAGGCGACATTGGCGAAGGATCGCGGGCCGTCGGGCCGGCCGGCCTGATAGGCATCGCGGACGGCGGCCTCGACGCGCTCCCGCTCGGCCGCGTCCAACGTGGTCATATATTTGCCGAGCGGCCCTTCGCCGGCGCCGATCGGCGCCCAGAAGTCGTCGAAATTCGCGTAGTCCATGCGGATCATCAGCTCGGCTTCGCTGACATCGGCCAGGCCTTGCTCGACAAAGGTCCGCTTCATCTCGCCGGGCTGCATCATCGGCTGGAAACAATAGCGGCTGCGCATCTGGCGTCCGCTTTCGCTGAGCGCCGCGACCGTATCGATCATCATGCGCATGCCGGTCATGCCGCCATAATGGTCCCAGACCACGGCCGCGACCACGCCGCCCGGCCGCACCACGCGGCGCATCTCGGCCACCGCCTTGCCCGCCTCCGGCACGAAATGCAGCACCAGCAGCGCCAGCGCGCGGTCGAAGGCGTTGTCGGCGAATGGCAACGCCGTGGCGTCGGCCTGGTTGATGGTGACGCGCGGATCGGTGTTTTTCTCCTTCGCCGCCGCGACGAAGACCGAGGAAAAATCGATGGCCTGGATCTCGGCAAGATCGGCCGATTTCGCGAGCTCGAATGTCAGGCTCCCGGTGCCGCAGCCGACATCGAGGATTGTCTCGCCGGCGGCCAGACCGGCGAAGTCGATGAACTTGGGCGCGAGCCTGCGGCTCCAGCGCCCCATGAGTTGTTCATAACCGGACGCTGCATGGACGGTGAACGTGGATGTCATCGGAGCCTCCCATTCATGAGCTTAAGCTAAACGACGGCGCAACTGCTGCATAGGCGCCGGGCAATCTCGTTGTCGGAGCAAGGATAGCGTGGCGTGCCCCGATTTTTATGTGGGCGATCTCACGCTCCCCCTGGTGTGGATCGGGCTCAGACGTTCGGGAATAACACCTGCACGGTTTCGATCGGCAGCAGCATGACTCGCTCACCCAGCGGAGACGCGAGGAAGCCGTGCCGTTGATAGAAACCCACGGCGGCATCGTCGATAGCATGCGCCACCACGGCGCGAACTCCGGCAATGTCCGAGACGGCGAGACACCTGCGCAACGCGTCGGAAAGCAGGTCGCTCCCCAGCCCAATTCCCTGGAGCGTCTGATCCACCGCAAGGCGGCCGATCAGGAGCAGCGGTACTTGCTCGGGCATGCCACGTCGGAGCTTCGCGGTTGGAAGCGCGATCCGTTCTTCCATCGCCGTCGAGATCGCATAATAACCGACGACGCGATTTCTCGTGCCCGCTTCACAAACAACATAGGTTCGGGCGGACAGTCCTTCGCCAATCAAGGCACGGTTTCGCAGCCAGTCATCAAGAGATGAATGCTTGCCATTGTAAAATTCAGAGACGTCGTGGCTAACGGTCAGCCGTTCGGGAGCGCGGACTCGCGATCCTCGCGGTGGGCCAGCCGACATCAGCGTTCCCAGGCCGGCTTGCGCGTCATACGCGAGCGAAGCTCCTCCGACGGTTTGTTCGGAGCATCAAGCAGGTCAAGAAATTTCTCGTGCGCGTCCGTATCGAGAAAAAAGGCACGTTGGTCGAGAATGGTCTCCTCGGCCTGCTTGCGGGCACTGTCCAGCATGAACTCCGATAGCTTCTGTCCGCGCAAGCTCGCTGCGCGATTGAGAATAGCCTTCGTTCCCGCCGAAGCACGGATTTGAATTATATCATCCTTGCGCGCTGTGTCGTGATTGCTGCCAGCATGACCGGATTGCGCCATCGAATCCTCCTGTGTTCAGGACAAGATATCTAGGGGCTGTCAATACAATGTCAACACATACAAGATTTCGACGTGGCGAACTGGGGCATCCTACCCCTTCACGTCCGCCACGCTCTCCCGCTCCACCAGCGGGCATTCCAGCTTGGTGATCGGATAGCGGCCGCGGCCGGGCGTCGGCGGGGTTTCGAGCTGTTCGATCGCCCATTGGCCCATAGCCAGGTGCGGCAGGATCGAGGTGGTCAGCGGCGGGAAGAGATGGCGGGCGATCTCCTCGTCGTCATAGCCGACCACGGAAATGTCCTGCGGGATATGCAGGCCGGCTTCCTTCAGTGCCTCGTAGCAGCCGATCGCCGTACGGTCGTTCTGGCAGAAAATGGCGGTGGGACGCTCCTTCAAGGCGAGCAGCTTGACCGTCGCGGCGTAGCCGGCGCTGGCCGACCAGTCGCCCTCGACCACCAGCTCCGGGTCGAAGGGAATGTCGGCGGTGGCCAGAGCGCGGCGGTAGCCCTTGAGCCGGTCCTGCGCGGCCTGCATCCACGGCTCGCCGGTGATGGTGGCGATGCGGCGATGACCATGCGCGATCAGGTGCCTGGTGGCGCTCTGGCCACCGGCGATCTCGGAGGGAACCACGGCTGGGAAGGCATAGTCGGCGGTGTAGCAGTTGAGCAGGATGACCGGGATGTCGAGGCTGTAGAGGAAATCCGGCGCCGTGATCTCGCGGGTGAAGATGGTCATATAGATCAGCGCCGAGATGCCGCGCCGCGTCAGCGCCTGGATGGCGCGCGGCTCCATCACCGAATCACCCATGGTCTGCGCCACCAGGAGCACATTGCCAGCGTTCCACGAGGCCTGCCGCGCGCCCTCGATGGCGACCACCGCCTCCGGGCTGGTGGCGAGCTGGTCGACCGCGAAGCCGATGACGCCGTCCAGGCCTTCGAACGGCGTCACCGGCGGCCTGAGCGCCGAAAAGACCGGCGGCGAATAGCCCAGCGCCCGCGCCGCCTCGATCACCCGGTCGCGCGTCTGCTGCGACAGCCTGATCCCCGGCGAATTGTTGAGCACGAACGACACCGTCGCCTGCGAGCAGCCGGCGGCGCGCGCAATGTCGGTCATGGTGACGCGTCCCTTCGGCTTGGCCGCCGGCTTGCGGCGCCTGGAGGCTCCGGGGGGATCGCGCAGGTCCGTCGGTTCGCTCATGGTCGTTTCCCAAACCCAGCCGGCTCTAAATCAAAGGCGGCGGCAACGGCAAGATGGTCGAGGCCGTTGCGTTTATCGACGTGCGCCAGACTAATACATATTAGCAGGCAAGGCATGCAAATTGCCGACTAGGCCGCTTCGCGACGAAACCAGTCAGACAAGGGCAGCGATGCTGACAATTCCTTGATTTTCCCGCGCGACTGCAGGCGTAGCCGCGCTCGCTCTCCTCACTCCCGGCGCGTCTTTCGACCAGCGTCTCCTCCGCTTCGAAATCGCGCCACTAGGCTTCATAACTAATACTATTTACTAATAGCCGTAAGCGTTCTACTGTCAACTCGCCGTAACCGTCCGGACGTCGGGATCGGTGCCGGCAAGTGCGAAGGATGTTCCCTCGATATTCGGCGGCATCGCCGCATCGGGTTCGCATCCACTCTCACGAAAATGTCAGACAAATCGGACTATTTACGAACGCCACATGAGTGTCTAGTGTCTCGAACGCGGCCCGATCGGCACCGTTCTTAAGTCGGCGGACCTTTGCGCCAGACCCTTGAGGAGGAGGGTTGTCCGGACCGCAGCCGAGACATCGGCGACGAGTTCTACAGTCAGGTTCTACAAGGGAGGTTGAACTATGAAATCCATGATCCGTAACGCATCTGTCGCCGCGGCGGCTCTGCTCATCGGACTTGCGGCCACGGCGGTTACCCGCGCGGACGACAAGCCGACGCTGGCCTTCGTCGTCAACGGTGCGTCAGACTTCTGGAAGGCGGCGGAAGCCGGTGTGAAGAAGGCGCAGGGCGAATTGCCCGACTACAATCTCGAACTGAAGTATCCGGAACAGTCCTCTGTCGCCATCCAGCAGCGCCTGATGGACGATCTGGTGACGGCAGGCGTCAAGGGCATCATGGTCTCGGCCGTCGATCCCAAGACCTCGACCGACGGGCTGAACAAGATCGCGTCGCAAACAGCGCTGTTCACCACCGACTCCGATGCCCCGCAGACCAAGCGCGTCGCCTATATCGGCTCGTCCAACGTCGATGCCGGCAAGCAGGCGGCCGAGATCGCCAAGAAGGCGATGCCGGACGGCGGCAAGTGCCTGGGCTTCGTCGGCCTGCTCGGCGCCGACAACGCCAAGGAGCGCATCCAGGGCATGAAGGACGGGCTCGCCGGCAGCAAGATCGAGCTGGTCGACGTGCGCGGCGACGATATCGACCAGGCGCGCGCCAAGAAGAATGTCGAGGACGCGCTGGTCGCCAGCCCCGACATCACCTGCATGGTCGGCTTCTACTCCTACAATACGCCGCGCATCTATGAAGCGCTGCGCGACGCCGGCAAGCTCGGCCAGATCACAGTCGTCGGCTTCGACGACGATCCGATCACGCTGGGCGGCGTCAAGGAAGGCACGGTCGCCGCGACCGTGGTGCAGCAGCCGTTCGAGTGGGCCTATCAGGGCATGAAGCTGATGGCTTCCTACCTCAAGGGCGACAAGTCGGGCATTCCAGCCAACGGCTTGATCATCATCCCGACCAAGATCATCGGCAAGGATGACGTCGACGCCTACGCCGCCAACCTCAAGGCGATGCAGGGCAAGTAAGCCCGGCACAGTTGCGCCGGCTCAAGGGGTTCCTTGAGCCGGCGTTCGTATTGACGGACCCGCCAAGGCCGGTCAGTCTGTGGCCCACCGGCTGCTATCGGGCGCGATGACCTCTACCGACACCACTCACCCAGACACCGCTCCGTTCCTGAGCCTCGAGGCCGTGCGCAAGACCTATCCGGGCGTCGTCGCGCTGGACAGGTTCTCGATGGAGGTCCGGCCGGGCGAGGTGATCGGCCTTGTCGGCGAAAACGGCGCCGGCAAATCGACGCTGATGAAGATCCTTGGCGGCGTGACGCGGCCGGACAGCGGCACCATCACCGTCGACGGCGCAGCGCATGACGGACTGACCGTCGAGCAGAGCATCGGCTCCGGCATCGCCTTCGTGCATCAGGAATTGAACCTCTTCGAGAACCTCGACGTCGCCGCCAACATCTTCTTCGGCCGTGAGCCGCTGCGCGCCGGGCCGCTGAAGCTGGTCGACCGCGCCAGGCTGCGCGAGATGGTGGCGCCACTGCTGACGCGCGTCGGCGCCAATTTCTCGGCCGATGCGCCGGTCGCGTCGCTGTCGCTCGCCCAGCAGCAGATGGTCGAGATCGCCAAGGCGCTGTCGATCAGGGCGCGGCTGGTGATTCTCGACGAACCGACCTCCAGCCTGCCGATGGCGGAAACCGAAAAACTGCTCGACGTCATCAAGGGACTGAAGGCGCAAGGCATCAGCGTCATCTTCATCTCGCACCGGCTGCATGAGATCGAGCGCGTCGCCGACCGCGTCGTGGTGCTGCGCGACGGCACGCTGGCCGGCACACTGGCGAAGGACCGGATCAACCACGACGAGATGGTCAGGCTGATGATCGGCCGCATGCTGAAGGAGCGCGAGAAGGCGGGTGAGGCTACCCACGCACCGGGCGGCGTGGCTCTGTCGGCCAACGCCGTACGCACCAGCACCTATCCGGACCGGCCGGTCAGCATCGAGCTGAGGCGCGGGGAGATCCTCGGTCTCGCGGGCCTTGTCGGCTCCGGCCGCACCGAGCTCGCCCGCGTGCTGTTCGGCATCGACGAGCGTTTGGGCGGTAGCGTCACGCTCGACGGCAAGCCGCTCAATGTCGGCTCGGCCGCCGACGCGGTGGCGAACGGCATCTTCCTCGTGCCGGAAGACCGTAAGCTCACCGGCATATTGCTCGATCTCTCGATCGCGCAGAACATTTCGCTGCCCAACCTGCCGGCCCATGCCAGGCGCTCGCTGGTCTCGAACGGCGCCGAGCTCGCGACGGCGGAAAAGCAGAAGAAGAATCTCGGCATCAAGGCGCCTTCGGTGCTCACCCGCACCGGCACGCTCTCCGGCGGCAACCAGCAGAAGGTGGTCCTGGCAAAATGGCTGGCGATGAACCCCAAGGTGATGATCCTCGACGAGCCGACGCGCGGCATCGACATCGGCGCCAAAGCCGAGATCTACGGGCTGATGCGGGCGCTGGCCGATGCCGGCGTCGCCGTGCTGATGATTTCCAGCGATATGGAAGAGGTGATCGGCGTCTCGGACCGCATCGCGGTCATGCATGAGGGGCAGATCTCCGGCATCCTCGACAAGGACGATTTCAGCCAGGAGAACGTGCTCTTGCTGGCGGTCGGCAAGAAGCCGAAACTGCTGCAAGCGGCGGGAGGAGTTGAATGAGCAAGAAAGATCTCGGCCTGCTGATCCTGATCCTGGTGGTCGGCGCGGTGGTCACGGCCATCAATCCGCGCTTCCTGTCGGCGATCAACCTTGCCAACACCTCCAACCTCGTCGCGCTGTTCGGCATCCTGTCGATCGGCCAGGCCTTCGTCATCATCACCGGCGGCATCGAATTGTCGGTCGGCTCGCTGATCGCCCTGCTCGGCACGTTGTTCATCGACTTCATCGCGGTGCGCGAATTGGACTGGCCGCTGGCCTTCGTGGTGATCATCGTGCTCGGCGCCGTCATCGGCTTCGTGCATGGCTGGCTGATCACAAGGTTGAAACTGCAGCCTTTCGTGGTGACACTGTGCGGCCTCTTGATCTATCGCGGCGTGGCGCGCTTCTACACCGCCGACGGCACGGCGGGCTTCGCCTTCGGTCAGAATTTCCCGACGCTCGAATTCCTGACCGCTGGCCGCTCCTACGGCCTGCCGAACTCCTTCGTCGCGCTGATCGTCATCGCCATCGTCATGTGGGTGGTTCTGCACCGCTCGGTGTTCGGTCGCTATCTCTACGCCATCGGCAAGAACGAGGAAGCGGCGAAATATTCCGGCATCCGCACCGGCAGGATCATCATCGCGGCCTATGTCATCTGCGGCGTGCTGACGGCGCTATCGGCGATCTATTTTGCCATGTACACGCGCTCGATCTCGCCGGCGAGCCACGGCCAGTTTTACGAGCTCTACGCCATCGCGGCCGCCGTGCTCGGCGGCTTCTCGCTGCGCGGCGGTGAAGGCTCGCTGGTCGGCGTGATCCTCGGCACGGTGCTGCTGCAGGAGCTGCAGAACCTCGTCAACCTGCTCGGCATCCCCTCATCGCTCAATTTCGCGGTGATGGGCGGCGTGATCCTGATCGGCGTGCTGGTCGACCAGCAATGGGGCGTCTTCCGCGCCCGGCGCCGCATGATCGAGGCGACGCGCCAGAATGTTGCGGGTGCGCCGGCGGAGTAGTCTCGCTCTTCCGCCAACGGCCTGATTGGATCGATGCTCGCGGCTGAGCCGCCGGGGCAGGCCCGGATTCGCGGGCGGAATGCAACAACACGTGAACCGGAAAAGAGCCCTTGTCGCAGAATTGGGGCTGGGCTAAGCAGTTGGTATCTGAGGGTTCCAAGAACAAAAAATGGGAGAAAGTATCGTGACATCATCACGTTGGATCGCGCTGGCCGCGCTGGCATTGACCTGTTCGACGCCTGCAATGGCCAAGGACTGGAAGACCGTTTCGGTCGCCATGGAAGGCTCCTATGCCCCCTGGAACCAGACCGACGCCAGCGGCAAGATCGTCGGCTTCGAGGTGGACATCCTCAACGACGTCTGCGCCCGCGCCAAGCTCGAATGCAATATCGTGGCGCAGGATTGGGACGGCGTCATTCCCGGCCTCACCGCCGGCAAGTTCGACATCGTCATGGACGGCATGTCGATCACCGAGGAGCGCATGAAGACGATCGACTTCTCGATCCCCTACGCCTCGTCGCCGGTGGCTTTCCTGGCCGACAAGAACGGCCCGCTGGCCAACATGTCCAACAAAGGCAAGATGATCGACTTGTCGAAGGACGACGCCGAATCCAAGGCGGCGCTCGACACGCTGCGCAAGGAGCTCACCGGCAAGAATGTCGGCCTGCAGGTCTCGACAACGGAAGCGACCTTCGCCGACAAATATCTCAAGGACGTCGCCAACGTTCATGAATACAAGACCACCGACGAGCACGACCTCGACCTGATGGCGGGCCGCATCGACGTCGCCTTCGCCGACACCACCTATTTTCTCGGCACGCTGGCCAAGCCCGACGCCAAGGACCTGGAATTCGTCGGGCCGCAATTCAAGGGTGGTCCGATCCTCGGGCCGGGCATCGGCGCCGCTTTCCGCAAGACCGACAAGGACCTGCAGGACATCTACAACAAGGCGCTCAAGGCCGCGCTCGATGACGGCTCGGTGTCGAAATACTCCATGCAATGGTTCAAGATCGACATTACCAAGTAATGTCGCAACGGGAGCAGCCAAGGCTGCTCCCGTTTTTGCATTGAGACAAGCAACCGTCGCCGGGAGGGAAGGCGTAGGTGGAGTTTCTCAACGATCTCAAGGACCAGGTGTCGACGGCCTATGAGCTGCTGGCCGCCGGCTGGGGCGTGCAACTGCTCTGGGGCATCGCCTGGACGCTCGCCGTCACTGTCGTCTCGATGCTGATCGGGGCCATGCTGGGCTCGCTGGTGGCGGCCGCCAAGCTTTCGCATCGCGGCGGATTGAGGTTCATCGGCGAGAGCTACACCACGGTTTTCCGCGGCGAACCGGAACTCCTGATCATCTACCTGTTCTACTATGGCGGCACGCAGGTGCTGACCGGCGTGGCGCGGTCCACCGGGTCGATCGGCTCGACCGACATCTTGAACATGCCGAGCTTCCTCGGCGGCGTGCTCGCGGTCGGCATCATTTCCGGCGCCTACCAGGCCGAGGTTTTTCGCGGCTCGTTCCTGGCGATCCACCGCGGCGAGCTGGAGGCGGCCCGCGCCTACGGCATGTCGGCCTGGCTGCGGTTTCGCCTCGTGATCGTGCCGCAGGTGCTGCGCCTCGCGGTGCCGGGGCTGGGCAACGTCTGGCAATTGACCATCAAGGATTCGGCGCTGATCTCGGTCACCGGCGTGGCCGAGTTGATGCTCACCGCGAACAAGGCCGCGCGTTCGACGCATCATTCGCTGCTTTTCTACACGGTCGCCGGCATCCTTTACCTGGTGATGACCTCGGTCTCGACGCCGATCTTCGAAAAGGCCGAGCGTTACACCTCACGCAGTTTCACGCGGCCGAAGTAAGAGGTGGCGGTGGCTTTTGATTTCTATCTTTCCACCATGTGGAGCGTGCTCAAGGCGCTGCCGCTGACGCTCGAGATCTGGTTCTTCGGCATCGCCTTCGGGCTCGTCATCGCCACCGGCCTGACCTGGCTGCGGGCTTCGGGCTCCAAACTGGGCGAATATTTCACTCGCGCCTATGTCTTCATCTTCCGCGGCTCGCCGCTCCTGGTGCAGCTCTATCTGATCTATTTCGGCCTCTCCCAATTCGATTTCGTCCGCCACAGCCCGATCCTGTGGCCGATCCTGCGCGATCCGATGTATTGCACGATCGTCGCCATGGCCTTGAACACGGCCGCCTATGAGAGCGAGATTTTCCGCGGTGCGTTGCGGGCAGTGCCGGTCGGCCAGATCGAGGCGGCCAAGGCGTTCGGCATGTCGGCCTTCACCCGCTTCCGCCTCGTCACGCTGCCGATCGCGCTGCGGCTCGCTCTGCCCGCCTATTCGACCGAAATCATCCTGATGACCAAGGCAACCGCGCTCGCTTCGGTGGTGACCATCATGGAGATGATGGGAACGGCGCAGAAGATCCAGCACGACACGTTCCGGCCGATCGAGGTGCTGACCTGCGCCGGCGTGATCTACCTGCTGCTCAACCTGTCGATCGCCCGGATCTTCGCCTGGGTCGAATACCGGCTTTCGCCGCATCTGCGGCCGCCGCCCGAGCAGAGCCAGCAAATCAGACCCGTACCGGAGGTGTTGTGATGTCGGCAAATGTCGCCGCTGCCGCAAAGGCAGCACTGTCCCCGGACGACAAGTCGGCCATCAGCGTCAGGGACATGCGCAAGTGCTTCGGCGACCATGAGGTGCTCAAGGGCATTTCGCTCGAAGCCCACAAGGGCGATGTCATCTCGATCCTCGGCTCGTCAGGTTCCGGCAAGAGCACGATGTTGCGCTGCATCAACCTCCTGGAGACCCCTGACTCCGGCGAGGTGCGGGTCGACGGAGAGCTCATCCGGATGAAGCAGGGGCGTGATGGCCGTCAGATGCCGGCCGACATCCGCCAGGTGGAACGCATCCGCGCCAACCTCGCCATGGTTTTCCAGAGCTTCAATCTCTGGTCGCACATGACGGTGCTCGAAAACCTCGTCGCCGCGCCGACGCATGTTTTGAAGCGGCCGCGCGCGGAGTGCCTGGAGCAGGCCGAGGCATTGCTGAAGCGCGTCGGCATATGGGAGCGGCGCAACTACTACCCGCCGCATATGTCGGGCGGCCAGCAGCAGCGCGCCGCGATAGCCCGCGCCCTGGCGATGAACCCCAAGGTGATGCTGTTCGACGAGCCGACATCGGCGCTCGATCCGGAACTGGTCGGCGAAGTGCTGCGAGTCATGCGCTCGTTGGCGGAAGAAGGGCGCACCATGCTGGTCGTCACGCATGAGATGAGTTTCGCCCGCGATGTGTCGAGCAAGGTGATGTTCCTGCACAAGGGCGAGGTGGATTCGGTCGGCGAACCGAAGGAGATGTTCGCCAGGCCGCCGACGCCGCAATTCAAGCAGTTCATCGCCAACTTCAACAAGTGAAGACGGACGTTGCTCGGCGCCAAGATGTGCTGAGATTCAGGTCAGGCCGAGCCGAAAGTGGTGGCTTCCGAGAACCGGAGCGGAGCGTACTTAAGTACGTGAGCACCGGAAGCGCAGGGAGTCGCCACTTGCAGGCCGGCCTCACCTGAATATCTTAGATCATGTCCGACAGGTCCGAGAACGCCATCGCCTTGCGCAGCACCTCGGCGAAGCGTTCGCCGGCGATGTCCTTGTCGCCGTTGTTGTCGATCGAGGTGACGTCCGGTCCCGTCAGCTTGACGCTGGTGCTGCGCGCCAGGCGGGCAAGCACCTCGCCGCGCGATTCACGGCCGCGCGCGGCCAGCCGCTCGGCGAGGATTTCCGGCGTGGCGGTGATCTCGACCACGGCCAGGTTGGCGTAGCGTTCGCGCAGCGCCGGGATGACTGCGCGCGACACGTTGGCGACCGCGACATGGCCGTTTGCCACGGCCCAGTCGACATCGGCCGGCAGGCCGTAGCGCAGGCCGTGCGCGTCCCAGCACAGCGAGAAGGCGCCGTCGGCCTCCGCTTCGGCAAAGGCAGCGTCGGCCAGCGTGTCGTGGTCCTCGCTTGCCGCGTCGCTCGGCCTGGTGATGACGCGGCGCACGAATTCCAGCCGCGTCTCGCCGGCAAAGCGCTGCCTGGCGTAGCCGATCACCGTATCCTTACCGGCGCCGCTCGGGCCGACCACCGCGACGAAGACGCCGTTGCGGATCGGCAGGCTCTTGGTCAGCTCGCGCTCGATGAGGGCCGAGACCATCATGCGACCCGGCTGCCCTGCCGCCACACGGTGCGCACCACCGGCACGCGGTCGTCGACGCGCACGCGCACCAGGTCGGCGCGGCGGCCGGGCTCGATGACGCCCCGGTCGGTGAGACCGACCGCTTCGGCCGGGTTCTTCGAGACCATGGCGACCGCCTGCGGCAGCGAAATCCCTTCGACGACATCGCCGAGGAAGAAGGCCGACTGGATCAGGCTGAAGGGGATGTAATCCGACGACAGGATGTCGAGCAGGCCGTCGGCGGCAAGCGTGCGCGCCGAGACATTGCCGGAATGCGAAGCGCCGCGCATGACGTTCGGCGCCCCCATCAGCACCCCGAGCCCCGCCGCCTTCGAGGCCTTGGCCGCTTCTTCCGTCGTCGGGAACTCGGCGACGCGCACGCCCTGCTCGATCGCTTCGTCGACATGGCCGGCGGTCGCATCGTCATGGCTGGCCAGCACGATGCCGCGCTCCCGGCAGGCGGCCGAGATGAAAACCCGGTTCGGGCCGGAATTGCGGGCCGATTCCACCATCCGCTTCTCGCAGAATTTCTGGAAGTCGCGGTCGGTCAGCTTCAGCTTACGTTGGTAGTAGTAGGCATAGGTCTCGAGGTTGACGAACTGGCGCTGTCCGGGCGCGTGATCCATCAGCGAGGCGAGCTTCACCCGCTCGTCAGTCTCGAAATTGGCGAAAGCCTCGAGGCAGTCCGGCGCCGAGACCTCGCAGCGCAGGTGGATGAAATGGTCGGCCCTGAGCCGATCCTGGCGCACGCTGTCCTCGATCGCGTCGGCCAACTTGCGCACGTCGTCGGATTTCAGGTCGGCGTCCTCGTCCATGCCGACGCGCAAGGCGTCGAGCACGGTGGTGATGCCAGCGGTCGCCACCTGGGCGTCATGGGCAAGCACTGCGGCGATCGGGTTCCAGCGCACTTTCGGGCGCGGCGCGTAGTGGCCTTCGAGATGATCGGTGTGCAGCTCGACGAGGCCCGGGATGATGTAGTCGCCGCCCATATCCTCGCCGGTGCGGGCAGCGCCCGGCTCGAGGGCGGCAATCAGGCCGTCGCGCAACAGGAGCGATCCCTCGACGATTTCGTCGGGCAGCACGATGCGGGCATTGGTGAGAACTGTTTCGGCGGTCATCTCAGGCGTCCTATCTCGGCGGTCGGTCAGTCAAATCAGGCGGTCTTGCGGGCCTGGCCACGGCCAAGCGCATGGTGGGAAAGCACCATGAACGGCGCGCCGGGTTCGCTTTCGACGAACAATGTCAGCGCATCCACCGGCACCGGCTGGCGCAGCACATCGGCGAACAGGCCGTCGATCGCTGCGCGAAGGCGTGGGCTTTCCTCTGGCCCGACACGCCCCGACAGCGTCATGTGGAAGCGGAACGTGTCGAAGACGTAAGGATAGCCCCATTGGCAGAGGTTGCGGAACTCGTCCGGCTTCAGCGCGTCCGGGCTGCGGCGCTCGATCTCGGCCTCGGTCAGCGGCGCGCGGAAATTGTCGAAGGCGCGCACCACCTCGCCGGCGAAGCTGTTGAGCGGCGCGAACTGCGTTTCCGGCACCAGCGCGAAGAAGCCGTCGATCTGCCCGACGACCAGGCGCGGGATGACGACGGGCGGCGTTGCTTCGGCAAAAGCATCGATCGCGGCGCGCAGCGAGGCTTCCGTCTCGTTCGGCGCCAGCCGGAACGGCGCCTTCAGCGTCGCATGGAACCCGTAACGCCTGGCGGAGGCGGTGTGGAAGGCGACCTCGGCGGCGGACAGATCGCCCACCGCCTCGACCGGCCGCGTCGCCGCGCCGAACGGGTCACGGCCCAGCCAGTTGGCGGCAATGCGCGCCAGCTTCTCGTCCTGCCCCGGTGTGTAGTAGATGGCGTAGCGCATCGGTGTTCCTCGTCAAGCGCGCCGCGCCGAAGGATCATGCGACGCGCTTCAAGTCATTGTCCTGGCAAGTCGTAGGCCCAAAAACGCCGGAGCGCTTGCGGCGACATGCACCGGAACCGCTGCCATAGGTGATTTCCATGACGGATTGACGAAGCTTTCATGGGTTTTCGAAGGCAAGTCCAGCCGCAGGCTCGTTAGCCGATGATTTTCTCCCGGCTGGACCAATCCGCCGGTCAGGCCTTCATCAGCCACTCATGCTCGGCCGCGTTGTGGAATTTCCACGTCCGCTTCGGTCCGGCCATGACGTTGAGATAATAGAGGTCGTAGCCGTGACAGGCCGCGCAGGGGTGATAGCCCTTCGGCACCAGCACGACGTCGCCGTCCTCGATCGCCATCGCTTCGTCCAGCTCGCGCACGCCGTTGCGGTCGGCATCAGTGTAGACGCGCTGGAAGGCAAAGCCCTGCGGCGGGTTGAGCCGGTGGTAATAGGTTTCCTCGAGATAGGATTCGGCCGGCAAATTGTCCTGGTCGTGCTTGTGCGGCGGGTAGCTGGACGTATGGCCGCCGGGCGTGATGACCTCGACCACCAGCAGCGAGTCCGCCGGCTTGCCCTCGGGCAGGATGTTGGTGACGTAGCGCGTGTTGGTGCCCTTGCCGCGCACCTCCTGGCCGAGATCGTCAGGCCCGATGACGCGCACCGGCAGGCCGCCGCTCAAACCCGGCGCCGAGCAGACGGCGAGTTCCAGTTCGGTGTCGGCGGTCACCGACCATTCCGTGCCTTGCGGCACATAGACCGACCAGGGCTTTCCCTCGAAGGGCGACATGCGCTCGCCGAGCAGGCCGAGTTCCTTGCCGCCGGCGGTCGCCTTGCCCTTGCCGGTGACGAAGACCAGGCAAACCTCGCGATCGCCCGTCTTGCTCGACGCCGTGTCGCCCGCTTTCAGCCGATGCAGGTCGAACCCGACAAAGGTCCAGCCGGCGCTTTGCGGCGTGACATGTGCGACATGGCCGTGGCCCTTGTCGGCCTTGACGACGAGTTTCGACATTCTTGTCTCTCCTATCCCTATTCGCTCTGGCGGGGTTGGCGACCCAGAGATTTCATCAGCTGAGGAGTCCGGCGCAAACCTTCGCGATTGGCCGTGGCCTCCAAAAACTTCGTCATCCTAGGGCGAAGCAGGAGCGAAGCTCCGTCGCGAAGACCCTAGGATCCATGCCGTTCCCTCAATCGAAGGGCGCAGCGGAGCAGAATTCTGCACCGTCACACTACCTTCAAAGTCATGGCATGGATCCTAGGGTCTGCGCTGCGTCGCTGCGCTCCTTGCTCCGCCCTAGGATGACGAAGCGAGAGGCGTTCGGGCCAATCGCCATCACAAGCGATCCGCCGGACGCACAAGTATCCGACCCACAAAACGTCCGCGCCATCGACCACTCATTCCTTCGGCTCGGCTGGGGGCTTCACTTCCTCGGCCGGCTTGTAGAGATAGAAAAACTGCCACACCGCATAACCGGCGAAGCCGAGAGCGATGACGCCCCAGAAGGGCGTGCCGGAGGCGAACTCGATCACCGACCAGATGAGGCAGACCGAGACGACGGCGATGCGTCGCCACAGCGGCCGGAAGAAGGGGTGCTCATAGTCTTTCATCGCGCCAATCCAGGATTTGCCCAAAGCACAACGGATAAACCGCGCGCCCCGACTAATCCATCATCCATGACGAATCCGCCGTTCAGGCCGGAAACCCTTGCGTCTCCACCGTATAGCCGGCGGCCGTCATCACCCGCATTAGCTCCTTGTGACCGACCTGCGCCATCTTGAGCGGCGGGTTCTTCTTCGGATCCTGCTCGGCCTCGACCACGAACCAGCCCTCATAGCCATAATCGGCGAAGCGCTGGACGATGGCGCCGAAATCGAGCGAGCCGTCGCCCGGCACGGTGAAGGCGCCGAGCGCCACGGCGTCGAGGAAGGACTGTTTCGTGCGGTCGAGCCCGTCGATCACGCGCATGCGCACGTCCTTCACATGGACGTGGTTGATGCGCTTGTGATGGTTGTCGATGGCGCGCAGCACATCGCCGCCGGCAAAGGCGAGGTGACCGGCATCGAGCAGCAGCGGAATGCCTTCGCCGGAATGGCGCATGAAGGTGTCGAGCTCCGGCTCGGTCTCGACCACCGCCGCCATGTGATGGTGGTAGGACAGCGGCATGCCTTGGTCCGCGCACCATTCGCCGAATTCGGTGACGCGGCGGCCATAGGCCTTCATCTCGTCGTCCGAAAGTTTCGGCTTGGTGGCCAAAGGCTTGGAGCGGTCGCCCTGGATGGAACGGCCGACCTCGCCATAAACGATGCAGGGCGCGTCGACCGCCTTGAACAGGTCGATCATCGGCTGGATGCGGTCCTTGTTCTTCGCCAGCTCCTCGTTGACCAGCGTGCCGGAGAACCAGCCGCCGCAAAGCGTGACATCCGCCTCCTTCAGGATCGGCAGCATCACCTTGGGGTCGTCGGGGAAGCGGCGGCCCTTTTCCATGCCGGTGAAGCCCGCCGAGCGCGACTGGCGCAGACACTCCTCCAGCGACACGTCATCGCTCAATTCCACGAGATCGTCGTTCCACCATGCGATGGGGGACATGCCCAGTTTGGCTTTCAAGTCGTCACTCCAAATGTCGGTTCGTTTCTACCCTCCCCCTTTGTGGGGAGGGTCGCTGCAAGGCAGCGGGGAGGGGGCAGCGCCGACCCCCACCCGGACCTTCGGTCCGACCTCCCCACAAGGGGGAGGTAGGGGATCTGCGCTGTCAGCTTCAATCTCCGATCTTCTGCATCTGACGCTTTTCTTCGTAGACTTTGCGCGCAGCGTTCACTTGCGGCCGCGACGAGACTTCCGGCACGGCGACATCCCACCAGTGGCCGCCGGCCTCGGTCGAAACCAGCGGATCGGTGTCGATGACCAGCACCGTCGTCTTGTCGTTCTTCTTCGCCTTGGCCAGCGCCGTCTCCAATTCGGCGATCGAAGCGACCTTCTCGGCATTGGCACCCATGCTTGCCGCATGGGCGGCGAAGTCGACGTCGGGCAGCACCTCGTGGCGCGCGTCCTTGAGCAGATTGTTGAAGTTGGCGCCACCGGTCGCCATCTGCAGCCGGTTGATGCAGCCATAGCCGCGATTGTCGAGCAGCACGATGGTGAGCTTCAGGCCAAGCATCACCGAGGTGGCGATCTCGGAATTGAGCATCAGATAGGAGCCGTCGCCGACCATGACGACGACCTCCTGGTCGGGTTTCGCCATCTTGACGCCGAGACCGCCGGCGATCTCGTAACCCATGGTCGAGAAGCCGTATTCGGCATGGTAGGAGCCCGGCGCGCCGGCCTGCCACAGCTTGTGCAATTCGCCCGGCAGGCCGCCCGCGGCATGCAGCAGCGTGACGCCGGAACCCATGGCGCGCTGCACGGCTCCGATCACCTGAGCGTCCGACGGATATGCGGCGTTGGTCGAGGCCGTGACCTTGGCGGCGGCGGCCTGCCACTCCTTCTTGCCCTTCAGCGCATTGTCGGTCCAGGCGCCAGGGGCCTTCCAGCCCTTCAGTGCGGCGGACAGTTCTGCCAAGCCCTCGGCGGCGTCTGTGACCAGCGGCAGCGCCCAGTGCTTGCCGGCGTCGAAGACCTGGGTATTCAAGCCGATGATTGTGCGGCCGGCATTCTTGAACAGCGCCCAGGAGCCTGTGGTGAAATCCTGCAGCCTGGTGCCGACCGCAAGGACGACATCGGCCTCTTCCGCCAGCCGGTTGGCAGCCGATGTGCCTGTCACGCCGACCGCGGCCATGTTGAGCGGATGATCGTCGGGCAGCGAGGATTTGCCGCCCTGCGTCTCGCAGACCGGAATGCCGGCGCCCTGCACCAGCTTGGCGAGCTCGCTTGAGGCCTGCGAGTAAAGAACGCCGCCGCCGGCGATCACCAGGGGCTTTTTCGCCCCCTTCAGCGCCGCGACGGCGGCCGCCAACTCGTTGCGGTCCGGGCGCAGCCGGCGCGGCGTCCAGACGCGCTCGGCAAACAGGCTTTCCGGATAATCATAGGCCTCGGCCTGCACGTCCTGGCAGAGCGACAGCGTGACCGGACCGCATTCGGCCGGATCGGTCAGCACCTGCATGGCGCGGTTGAGCGCCGGGATGATCTGCTCCGGCCGCGTGATGCGGTCGAAATAGCGCGATACCGGGCGGAAGCAGTCGTTGACGCTCGCCGTGCCGTCGGAGAAATCCTCCGCCTGCTGCAGCACCGGGTCGGGCAAACGGTTGGCGAAGACATCGCCGGGCAGGAATAGGACGGGCAACCGGTTCACATGCGCGAGCGCCGCCGCCGTCACCATATTCAGCGCGCCTGGACCGATCGAGCTGGTCGCGGCCATGAAGCGCCGACGGAAATTGGCCTTGCCGTAGGCGATCGCCGCATGCGCCATCGCCTGCTCATTATGGGCGCGGAAGGTCGGCAGCTCGTCGCGGACCTGGTAGAGCGCCTCGCCGATGCCGGCGACATTGCCATGGCCGAAGATCGCCCAGACGCCGCCGAAGATAGGCACCTTTTTGCCGTCTATCTCCATCATCTGGCGGGACAGAAAGCGGGTCACAGCCTGCGCCATCGTCAGGCGAACAGTCTTCGTCATTTGTCGTTTCCTCCGGCTTTCGTTGACGCCGTTTTCTTATGCTGCCCGTGTTGTTATGCCGCTTTGCGGCCGCGCGCGGCAAGCCACGCTTCGGTCAACTGTTCGAAGCGGGACGCCATGTCGGCGACAGCCTCGTCGTCCGACATCCGGCCTCCCAGCCATTGTTCGGCGGCGTTGATGAAGATGGTGCGGCCGACAGCGAAGCCCTTTACGATCGGCGCATTCGCCGTGGCGGCAAACGCGGCGACCAGCTCATCCTGCGGCGCCTCCAGCCCGAGCAGCACGACGCCGCGGCACCATGGATCGTTCTTGACGATCACCTGTTCGATTTTCGCCCAGGCGCCTGCGGAAGCCTGCGGCTCCAGCTTCCACCAGTCCGGCTTGATGCCCAGTGTATAGAGTTCCTCCAGCGCGCGCGGAATGGTGGTGTCGTCGAGCTTGCCATGCTTGCCGGCGATGATCTCGACCAGCAGTTCTCGGCCGACTTTCCTCGCCGCCTCGAACAGCGCGCGCAGCTTCTGCTGCTGCTCGGCCTTCAGCGCTTCCGGATCGTCCGGGTGATAGAAGCACAGGCATTTGATGCAATGGTCGACCGGCCATTCGGTGAGCTGCGAACCGATGTCCTGCGAGAATTCGAAGCGCAGCGGCCGCGATCCGGGCAGCTCCACCGGGCGGCCGAGCCAGGCGAACGGATGGCGGGCGAACTCGAACATCGCATCGCGGCCATATTTCTCGTCGATCAGCATGCCGTAGCCGTCGCGGCCGGCAGCGACCTTGGCCGCCGCCTTGACGGTGAGCACCTTGAAATCAGGGATGCGGGAAACGTCGGCGCCGACTCTCGCCGCGACATCTTCCAACTGCACGCGATGGTCGCAGGCCAGCGCCATCAGCGAGGGAATGTCGCGCCGCCGCGTTGTCGCCCAATGGATATGGTTGATCGCCTCGTCCTTGCGCAGCGCAAGGTGCTTGCTGCCGTTCTTTAGGAAGAACTGCAGCTCCTCGAAAGTCGGATATTCCGGCGCGCAAAGCAGGCGCGACACGGCGAAGGCGCCGCAGGCATTGGCCCAGGTCGCGGCCGTGGCAAAACTCTCGCCGCCCAGCCAGCCGCGTAGGAAGCCGGACATGAAGGCGTCGCCGGCGCCGAGCACATTGTAGATCTCGATCGGGAAACCCTTGCCGACGATGCCGTCCTCGAGGTCGTCGCTGATCGGCCCGTCATAGACGATGCAGCCCTTGGCGCCGCGCTTCAGCACGATCGTGGCCGGCGACAGAGCGCGGATCGTCTTCAGCGCGCTCAGGCAATCGTCGGCTCCGGAAGCGATCATGATCTCTTCCTCGGTGCCCACGATCAGATCGCAATCGGGCAGCACCGTCTTCAGCTGCGCCGAGACGCGGTCGGACTTCACGTAACGCTCGAAACCCTCGGCATGGCCGGCAAGGCCCCAGAGGTTCGGGCGATAGTCGATGTCGAACACGACCTTGCCACCCTTGGCCTTCATCAGGCGGATCGCCTTGCGCTGCGCGGCATCCGAGTTGGGCCGCGAGAAATGCGTGCCGGTGACGACGACCGAGCGCGCCGACGCGATGAAAGCCTCATCGATGTCCTCTTCGGCCAGCGCCATGTCGGCGCAGTCGGAGCGATAAAAGATCATCGGTGAGACGCCTTCGCTCTCCACCGAAAGCAGCACCAGCGCCGTCAGCCGCTCCTTGTCGGTCTTCAGGCCGTCGACGGAGACGCCCTCGCGCCGGAGCTGCTCGCGGATGAAGCGGCCCATCTGCTCGTCGCCGACGCGCGTCAGCAGCGCCGAGCGCAACCCGAGCCTCGCCGTGCCGACGGAAATGTTGGCCGGGCAGCCGCCGACCGACTTGGCGAAGGAGGTGATGTCCTCCAGCCGCGAGCCGATCTGCTGGCCATAGAGATCGACCGAGGCGCGGCCGATGGTGATGACGTCGAGCGGCGGGTATTTCCCTTCCACGGCTTCGCCCATTCGATCCTCCCATCGGCCTTGTTGTGCAGAGCAGCGTCGTTTTGGACAGCGCGCCAGCGGCAGCGTCTATGGCCAATATGAAATATTAATTCCAATCTATAGTCAATATGGAATGAGTGTTCCCAAGGCGAAAAGCGCTCGGCTACGAGGCTCAGCCCTTGCGCCGGCGCCCGGCTTCGCGGCGCTTCTCGCCGACGGCGACGGTCAGCGCCATGGCCAGCGCCATTGTTGCCGAGATCGAGCGGAAACCGCCGAAATCGGCCTCGGCGACCTCGAACCAGATCTTGGCGAATTGCGCCAGCGGCGAGAAGGATGAGTCGGTAATCGCAACGATCGGCACGCCCTGTTCGGCGATCGCCCGCGTCTCCTCGATGGTCGCGGGCGCGTAAGGCGAGAAGCTGATGGCGATGACGGCATCGCGCGGCGTGGCGAAGCCGATCATCTCGGCGTTCAGCCCGGCGGCAGATTCCACCAGCTGGTTGCGGATCTTCAGCTTGCCCAGCGCATAGGCGATGTAGGACGCGACAGGATAGGAGCGGCGCTTGGCCAGCACATAGATGGTCTCGGCTTTCGCCAGGAGCGCGATCGCCTCCTGGAAATGCGCATCGTTCAACGCGCGCGAAATGTCGCTGAGCGAGGTGCTCGCGGCGGCGACGAAGCCGTCGAAGATTGCCCGGTGGCCGGCGCCTTCCTCCGCCTTGGCGCGCAGTGCGGCTAGTCTTTCGTCATAGGAGGAGTTGCGCTCGCGCAGGCGTTCGCGAAAAACCTGCTGCAGGCTGGTGAAGCCGTCGAAGCCGAGCTGCTGGGCAAAACGGATCAGCGTCGAGGGCTGCACGCCGGCCGAGGCGGCAATGCTCGCCGCCGTGCCGAAGGCGATGTCGTCCGGGTTGTCGAGCGCATAGGCGGCGATCTGCGCGATGCGTTTGGGCAGGCTCGCGCGCCTGTCCAGGATCGTCGCGCGCAGCGTTTCGAAATCGCGAGGCACCCGTTCGTCCATCGTCGCTCCGTCCGCGCCCATAAGGTCTGTCCCTCTCCTGCCTCATCATAGCGAGTTCGCGCAAGAACACCATAAAAAATGATTTGTATGTTCCATTCGCAGCAAAAATGGACTAATTCATCCATGTCAATTCTTACTGCGTCTCGGAGACAATCGACATGGTCGGAGTGGGCCTCATCGGCACGGGCTTCATGGGCAAGTGCCACGCCATCGCCTGGAACGCGGTGGGCACCGTCTTTCCCGATGTCGAGAAGCCGAGACTGGTGCATCTGGGCGAGGTGAATGACGAGCTTGCCAGGCGCAAGGCCGGCGAGTTCGGCTTCGCCAAGGGCTCCGGCGACTGGCGCGCCGTGGTCAACGACGCGGAGGTCGATGTCGTCTCGCTGACCACGCCCAACCAGTTCCATCCGGAAATGGCGATCGCCATCCTCGAAGCCGGCAAGCATCTGTGGTGCGAGAAGCCGATGGCGCCGAGCTTTGCCGAAGCCGAAGCGATGGCGAAGGCCGCTAAACAATCGGGCAAGGTCGCCGTGCTCGGCTACAACTACATCCAGAACCCCGCCATCCGCCACATCGGCGCGCTGCTCGAAGAGAAGATCATCGGCGACGTCAACCTCCTGCGCATCGAGATGGACGAGGATTTCATGGCCGACCCGGAAGCACCGTTCTTCTGGAAGCACGAGGCTTCGGCCGGCTATGGCGCGCTCGACGATTTCGCCGTGCATCCGCTGTCCTTGATCAAGGCGCTGTTCGGCCGCGTTTCCGGCGTCATGTGCGACATGGCCAAACCCTATGCCGACCGCAAGACCGCATCCGGCGCCCGCCGCGCCGTCGAGACCTACGACATCGCCAGCGTCTTGATGCATCTCGAGAACGGTGTCGCCGGCACGCTGCTGGTCAACCGCTCGGCCTGGGGCCGCAAGGGCCGCATCGCCATCCAGATTTTCGGCTCGAAGGGCTCGATCCTCTACGACCAGGAGCGGATGAACGAGTTCCAGCTCTATCTTACCGCCGACCGGCCGACCGAGCAGGGCTACCGCACCATCCTGGTGGCGCCGCACCATAAGCCCTATGATTCCTTCCTGCCGGCGCCCGGCCATGGCCTCGGCTTCAACGACCTCAAGATGATCGAATGCCGCGAGCTTCTGACGCGCATCGCCGGCAAGCCGGCCCGCATCATCGACTTCGACGAGGGGCTGGAGATCGAGCGCACCGTGCATGCCATGGCGCGCTCGTTCCAGGAACAGCGCTGGGTCGATGTGAGATGATCGAGCCGAAAACCGGCGCGACGGCCGGCACCGGTGGCGGCACCGGTCTGGGCGACGACGCCTCGGATCGGCCGCCTCAAGCCAGGTTGATGGCGACGTTGCGCAGCAGCGCCACGGATTTGCGCATGCCTTCCATCGGCGACAGCATCATGTCCTCGTGCTCGATCGAGAGCACGTCGTCGTAGCCGGCCTGCTTCAGCGCGGTGCAGAACTGCCGCCACCATGTTTCGCCATGGCCGTAGCCGAGCGTGATGTAGTTCCAGGCCCTTTCGGCAAACAGCGTTGGCGGCCGCGCATCGAGCACGCCGTCGATGCCGGCCGGCACCGGCTCGACGCGCGTGTCCTTGGCGTGGACATAGTAGATCGCCGAGCCAAGCTTGCGCACGGCGGCGATCGGATCGGCGCCCATCCACATCGGATGGCTCGGATCGTAGTTCGCGCCGACCGTCTCGCCGACGGCCTCGCGCAGCCGAAACAGCGTCTGCACATTGTAGACGGCCTGATGGCCGTGCAGTTCCAGGCACAGTTTGCCGATGCCGAGATTGTTCGAAAATTTCACCAGATCGCGCCAGTAAGGGATGATGCATTCGTCCCACTGGTAGCGCTGCATGTCGGCGCATTCGGGCGGCCAGTCGGTGATGATCCAGTTGGGGTTGGCGTCGCCCGGCCCTCCGGGCAGCCCGGACATCATCACCACGCGGTCGATGCCCATCAGGCTCGCCAACCGGATCGTGTCCTCGGTCACTTGCCGGTGCTGCTTGCCCTGCGGTCCTGGATGCAGCGGGTTGCCCGAGCAGTTGAGCGCCGCGATCGTCAGCCCGTGGTCGCGGACCTTGGCGACGAATTCGGCGCGGGCCGCAGCACTTTCCAGCATCGCCGCCAGATCGATATGCGGCGCCGATGACCAGTTGCCGCAGGCGAATTCCAGCGTCTCCAGCCCGAGTTCGGCCGAGGCGCGCAGCATCTCGTCGAAGGACAGGTTGCCCAGGCTGTCGGTGATCATGCCGATCTTCATTGTCGGAACTCCCGCTTGATTTCAGACCAGCCGCTCAGAGCTTTACCGGCTCGAACCGGCCGGACCGGGCCGACGCAAGCGCCGCCTCGCAGAGGATCATGGCCTTGCGGCCGTCGCTGGCCGTGACCGCCGGGCTGCTGCCGGTTTCGACGCAGCTGATGAAGTGGTCGATCTCCGCGGCGTAGGATTCGGCATAACGTTCGACGAAGAAGTAGTAGGGCTTGTCGCGCGATATGCCTTTGCCGCCATACATTTCCACCGAGGTCGGCAGCCGGTTGCCGGCCTGCAGCATGCCGTCGGCGCCATGCACCTCGATGCGCTGGTCGTAGCCATAGGCGGCCCTGACGCTGTTGTTGATGTGACATTGCCGCCCCGATGCTGTTCGCAGGATGAACATCGCGGTATCGTAGTCGCCGAGCTTCCTGTATTGCGGCGCCACCAGCGAGGAGCCGGTCGCGAACAGTTCGACCGGTTCCTCGCCCAGCATGTTCCGCGCCATGTCGAAGTCGTGGATGGTCATCTCGCGAAAGACGCCGCCGCCGCCGGCCAGCGCTTCCTCGGTTTCGGGTTCGGGATCGCGGCTGGTGATGATGACCTGCTCGACGGCGCCGATCTCGCCGCCGTCGAGGCGCTCCTTCAACGCGCGGAAGCTCGGATCGAAGCGGCGGTTGAAACCGATCTGGAACGGCACGCCGGCCTTCGCGACCGCGGCCAGGCACTCGTCGGTGCGCTTGAGGTCGAGGTCGATCGGCTTCTCGCAGAAGATCGCCTTGCCTTTCGCCGCCGCTGCCATGGCGAGGTCTGCGTGGGTGCGCGTCGCCGATGCGATGAACACCATCCTCACCGACGCGTCGTTCATCACGGTCTCGGTGTCGGCGATCTCGGCGCCAGTCGCGGCCGCGACCTTGGCGGCGGCTTCCCGGTTGGGATCGACGATATAGCGCAGCCGCACCTTCGGGTGGCGCGCGAGATTGCCGGCATGCACCCTTCCGATCAGTCCCACCCCGAACAGACAAACATCCATCATGCGTTCAACTTTCCTGTGCGGCCGTCCCCGACGGCGAGTTCAACATGCCCGGCCGGCGGTCACTTCACGGCGCCCATGGTCAGGCCGCGAACCAGGTGCCGCTGCACCAGCAGCGCGAAGAAGACGATCGGCAGCGCTCCGATGACGCCTGCGGCGGCCATAGAGGCCCAGTCGGTATCGATGCGCCCGATGAGCGTGGCGGTGCCGCGCGGCATGGTCATTGCCCGCGGCGTCGCGGTCAGCGCCAGCGCGAAGAGGAATTCGTTGAAGGTCACCAGCACGGCGAAGATGGCGGTGGCCGCCAACCCAGGCGCTGCCAGCGGCAGCGTGATGCGGCGGAAGGCGCCGAAGCGTGAATCGCCGTCGACCATGGCCGCCTCCTCGAGATCGACTGGGATCTCGCGGAAAAAGCTCTCCATCATCCAGACGCAGAAGGTGACGTTGAAGGCTGTGTAGGTGGCGATCAGGCCGAGCCAGCTGTCGAGCAGGCCGAGGCTGAGCATCAGCAGATAGACTGGGATCAGGATAACGACCGGCGGAATGATGCGCAGCGTGAGCAGGAACAGGCCGACCTTGCGCTCCGCGGCGAAGGGCAGGCGGAACCTTGCGATCGCGTAGGCGCCCATCGCGCCGAAGACCAGCGCTATCGCGACCGAGAAGAAGGTGACCACCAGCGAGTTCGTCAGGTAGGAACCGAACTGCTTTTCGGTGAACAACCTGACGTAATTGTCGAGCGTCGGCACATGCGGATAGAGCGTGCCTTCCTGGGTGATCTCGCGATTGGACTTGAGCGAGGTGGACACCAGCCAGTAGATCGGCAGCAGCACGACTGCCAGCACGAAGATGGTGGTGAGGATGCGCGCCAGACGGGTGCTCATGACGCGTCGATCCTGCGCAGGAGTCGTATGGCGCTGAAAGCGAGCGCGAGCACCACGAGGCCGATCGTCACGAACAGCGCCGCCGCGTATCCGGTCTGCTGGAACTTGAACGCGGTGTCATAGCCATAGATCGAGATCAGCCTCGTCGCTTCGCCCGGCCCGCCTCGGGTCAAGACGAAGACCTGGTCGAAGGTGCCGAAGGCGTCGATGGTGCGCAGCACGATGGCAATCGCCAGCACCGGCCGCATCATCGGGAAGGTGAGATCGGCAAAGACGCGCCAGGACCCGGCGCCGTCGACGCGCGCGGCCTCGAACGGCTCGTGCGGCAGCGACTGCAGGCCGGCGAGCAGGATCAGGAACATCAGCGGCGTCCACTCCCAGACGTCGAGCACGACCAGGCCGATAAAGGCATTGAGCGGGTTGCCGAGGATCTGGACCCCGCCGCCGCCCATGGCTTCCGAGAGCGCCGTCAGCATGCCGGCGTCGCTGGCGTAGATCAGCCTGAACAGGATGGCGACGACGACCGGCGTGATCACCATGGGAATGATCAGCACCGTCCTGAGCAGCCGTATGCCGCGGAATTCGTGCAGGCAGAACAAGGCCAGCGCGAAGCCCAGCACCGCCTCGATCGACACCGAAAGCGCCACGAACTTGACCGTGACCCACAGCGAGTTCAGGAACTGCGCATCGCTCCAAAGCTGCACATAGTTGTGAAAGCCGACATCGGCGACCGGCGAGCCATAGCGGTAAGCCCTGGTGCTGGCGCGCAGCCCGTCCCATAGCGGATAGACCAGCACGCCGAGCACGACCATCAGGCCCGGCGCCAGCATGAGGTATGGGAGGGCGAGGTCGAGCCCCGCCCCCTGCAGGCGATATTTGCGTGCCTGCATGCCGGTTTGCATCAGTAGTACCCGGCCGTGGTCAGGTAGTCCTTGACCTGCTTGGCGGCCGTATCCAAAGCCGCGCCGCCCCCGGAGCCTGCCTGCAAGGCCTTGTTGAGCTCGATGCCGAGCAGTTCTTCTACCTTCGCCCAGTCGGGCGTGCGCGGCCTGGGCAGCGCGCCGGCGTCGAGCTGCTGAAGCGCGACCGGGATCAGCCGGTTGCCGGGCTTGGCGACGCCGAAGGCGCTGCGCTTGACCGGAATAGAGCCCGCTTCCGAGAGCTTGGCCTGGGTTTCCGCGCTCACATACCACTTCAGGAACTCGATGGAGTTCGCCTTGTTGGGCGCCGATTTCGGCACGCCGGCGATGAAGATGCCCATCTGGGCGATCGCCTTTTCCTGTTTCGGCACGACGCCGAAATCGAGCTTGCCCGCCACCTTCGTCTGGGCGGGATCATCGGCCTTCAGCGCATTGCCCGAGTATTGGATGATGGCGCCCGCGTCCCCGCCGAGGATCGCCGCGCCCTCCTGGTCGGAATCGAACTCCACCACGCCGCTCGCCGTGTTCTGCTTCATCGTGCCGACGAAGAAATCGGCCGAAGCCTTGCCTTCGGCCGAATTGAAGATCGGGTTCCACTTGTCGTCGAAGAAGGAGCCGCCGAACGACAGGAAAACCGGATACCAGCTGGTGACGATCGGGTTGCCGGAAACGCCGCGGAAGACGACCGGATACTTGATCTTGCCGGCGGCGACCCCTTCCTTGCCCTTGGCGATCACCTCGTCCCAGGTCTTCGGCGCGCCGCCGGTGAAGACGTCGTTACGATAGGTCAGCGTCTGCAGGTCGCCGACGAAGGGCACGCAGATCAGCGTCGGCTTGGCGTTCTCGAAGCCCTTGACGCGGGGCCCATTCTGCGGCGGCCAATAGCCCATGTCGATCATCGAGCCGATCCAGTCCTTGTCGGCCCCGTCGATGCCGCCGGCGCCGAGGTCTTCGAGCACGTTGGCGGCGCCGAACTGCGGCACCCACGGGTCGTCGAGCAGATAGAGGTCGTACTGGCCGGCGCCGCTCTGGGCGTCGGCGAACCACTTTTCGAGCGTCACCCCGTATTCGTCCTCGAGGAACTGGATGTCGAAGCCCTGTTCCTTGGCCAGCGGGATGATCTTTTCCTTGAACGGCGTCAGGCCGCCATCGGCGAAGGCGCCGATGATCACTTTCTTGCCGGCCGCCTTGGCCGGCACCGGCAGGCCGAGCGTGGTCAGCGCGGTGGTCGCCAGGGCCAGGCCAAGCCCGCCCTTGATGACGGATCGGCGAGTAAGTCTGCTTGAATGCATCATGTCACTCTCCCATTGTTGTTGACCCTGTGGACGGCCGTCAGGCCGGCCGAATTGAAGAAACAGGCGTTCGCCGGGTCGAAGGCGACGCCGATGCTTTCACCCACCACGCCCCGGAATTCGCGGCCGGCCCGCACCGAGACGTTGCCGCCTTCCAGGCGGACATTGACAAGCGTCTCGTTGCCCATCGGTTCGACGACGTAGATTTCGCCCGGCAAAGCGTCGGGCGTGTCGGCCGCGGCAGCGCTGCAATCCTCCGGCCGCAGCCCGATTTCGGCGATGGAGGCGGCGCGGCAGGCAGCAAGCCGCGCGGCGTCCAGCGGGACGACCTTGCCGGCCACGACGACGCCTTGCTCGGAAAGCGCCGCCGGCAGGATGTTCATCGGCGGGTTGCCGACGAAGGTGGCGACGAAGCGGTTTGCCGGGCGGTCATATATCTCGATCGGTGGCGCCATCTGCTGCAGCTCGCCGCCATGCATGACGGCGACGAAGTCGGCCATCGTCAGAGCCTCGACCTGATCATGGGTGACGTAGATGGTGGTGGCGCTGAGGCGCTGGCAGAGCCGCTTGATCTCGCCGCGCATGGTGAGCCTGAGCCGCGCGTCGAGATTGGAGAGCGGCTCGTCCATCAGGAAGGCCGCCGGGTCGCGCACGATGGCGCGGGCCAACGCCACGCGCTGGCGCTGTCCGCCCGAAAGCTGGCGCGGCCTGCGGTCGAGCAGGTGGCCGATCTCGAGAATTGCGGCGACCTCGCCGATCTTGGCCTTTCGCCCGGCATCCGGCGTGCCGCGGATCCACAGCGGATAGCCGATGTTCTCGGCGACCGTCATCTGCGGATAGAGCGCGTAGCTCTGGAAGACCATGGCGATGTCGCGGTCGCGCGGCTGCAGCCGCGTGACGTCGCGCTCGCCGATAAAGACCTTGCCCGCGCTCGGCATGTCGAGCCCGGCCAGGATGCGCAGCGCCGTCGTCTTGCCGCAGCCCGAGGGGCCGAGCAAGGCGAGGAATTTGTGATCCGGCACGGCAAGGTCGAGCGACCGCAGCACGTTGAGCGCGCCGAAGCTCTTGACCACCTTCTGGTACAGAACCGAACTCATCTCCCTCCCCGGCGCCCCATGCTTTCTTCAGGCCCTCCGTTCGTGGACATAGAAGCCCGCGCCCTCGGCCAGCTTCTTGAGATTGCGATACCCCATCGTGGCATAGGTCAAGGGGTGCGCCTTGGCCGGGTCCTGCTCAGCCTCCACCACCAGCCAGCCGGAATAGCCCTGGCCGGCCAGGATCTTGAGCAGCGTCGGATAGTCGATCGCGCCGTCGCCGGGCACGGTGAAGATGCCTTCCATCACCGCGCCCATGAAGCTCATGTCGGCCTCGCGCGCCTTCTTCAGCATGGCCGGGCGCACATCCTTGCAATGCACATGCACGACACGGCTCACATGCCGGCGCAGCAATTGCTCCGGGTCGCCGCCGGAGAAAGCGCAATGCCCGGTGTCGTAGAGCAGGCCGACCGCCTCGCCGGTCGTGTGCATCAGCCTGTCGATCTCTTGGTCGGTCTCGACGATCGTGCCCATGTGATGGTGAAAGGCCATGCCGACGCCGAAATCGGAGAAACGCTCGGCGAGCCTGGTGATCTTTTCGCCATAGGCCTTCCATTCCCCGTCCATCAGCTTCGGCCGCTGCGAGATCGGATCGTGGATGGCGCCATGCCGTCCGCGCGAGGTGTCGGCATAGACGACGCGCCGGGCGCCGAGGTCGCGCAGCAGCGTCAGATGCGGCCGGATCGCCTCGAACTCTTCGTCCACCTCCTTCTCGCAGATGCGCCCGTCATACCAGCCGGAGACCAGCGCCAGCCCGTAATGGTCGAGGATGGGCCGAAGCGTGCGGCTGTCGCGCGGAAACTTGCCGCCAAGCTCTGTTCCCGCGTAACCGGCTTCGGCGGTCTCGCTGAGGCAGGTCTCGAGCGGCGTGTCGCCGCCCAGCTCCGGCACGTCGTCATTGGTCCAGGTGATCGGGTTGATGCCAAGTCGAACTGTCGTCATTGCTCACTTTCCGCCCCGCGGCCGGGACGGCTGCGGGGTATGAGTTTCGGGAGGAGATGGCTGCTGGCGGCGGGATGCAAAGCCCGCCCGTTTTCGCTCGGCCGGTCGCCCTCCCAGTGCCTCGGCCGAACCTGTCTTTCCGTCGACGTCTTACCCCAACGTCACAGGGCGAATTCTACCCCGCTCTGTCTCCCTCGCGAGGGCCAGTTTTGCGGAAAATGAAGGAACCAGTTTGTGTTGGGAGGCGGGTGTGGCAGGATGGGGAATGGGCAATCTGGAAATCATCGAGCGCCAGCGCGAGGCCCCCCTCTCTGGCCTGCCGGCCATCTCCCCCTCAAGGGGGGAGATCGGATGGCGCGTCGGCTTTCGCCAATCACCAACGTTGCAAAGAGAAGCGAGGCGCTCGAACTGCCAATCTCCCCCCTTGAGGGGGAGATGTCCGCCAGGACAGAGAGGGGGGCGAAGGAACTCGACGTCGAAAGCAAGCCGTGTCTCGGCTCACCAGCGCGCCTACGGGTGGGCGTAACCCATGCGCCCGCACCCCAAACCCCAACCCTTCCCACTCGACACGCTCACCGTGAACCGCGCCAACCCCGAGCATCTCTCGCGCCAGCTCTATCACGGCCTCGTCGCCATCATCCGCAGCCGCGCGCTTCCCCCGGGCTCGGAGCTGCCTTCCACCCGCGCTTTGGCCTCCGAGCTCGGCCTTGGCCGCAACACCATCGTCGCCGCTTACGATCAGCTCGTCACCGAAGGTTATCTCGCCAACCGCCAAGGCGCCCGCCCGGTGATCGTCGACCTGCCCGAGGGCCCGCGCGAGTCGCCGCGCGAGGAGCCGCCGGTGCCGCTGCGGTCACCCTCGCTGCGCGGCCAACAGCTACTCAGCCAACCCTATCATCACGGCAGGCCGGGCCATGTCGCCTTCCACCCCGGCATGCCGGATGCGGGAAGCTTCCCCTTCGGCGTCTGGGGCCGTCTGGTGGCGCGCCGCGCCAGCCATGGCGGCGAGACGCTGTTCGGCACCTATGACGTCACCGGCCACCCGGCGCTGAAGGAGGCGATCGCCGGCTATCTCTATTCCGCGCGCGGCGTGCGCTGCAGGCCTGAGCAGATCGTCGTCACCACCGGCGCGCAGGCCGCTTTCGACCTTCTCGCGCGCCTGCTGCTCGACCCCGGCGACACGGTGTGGATGGAGGAGCCCGGCTATTACGGCGCCAAGGCCGCCTTCACCGTGGCCGGCGCAAGGGTCCTGCCGATTGCGGTCGACCAGGAGCGCGGCTGGCGTCTCGATGCTCCAAGTTCTTCGCCCCGCCTCATCTATGTGACGCCGGCCTGCCAGCATCCGCTCGGCATCACCATGCGCATGGAGGAGCGGCTGCGCCTGCTCGACATCGCCGAGACCGCGAATTCCTGGGTGATCGAGGACGATTTCGACGGCGAATACCGTTTCCAGGGCCGCCCCGTGCCGGCGATCCAGAGCATGGACCGCTCCGGCCGCGTCATCTATGTCGGCACCTTCGCCAAGCTTCTGTTCCCGGCGCTGCGCATCGGCTTCATGGTGCTGCCGCCGGAGCTCGCCGGCCGCATCGTCAACGCGCTCTCCACCACCGGCCAGTTCGCGCCGCTGCTCCTGCAGGCCGCCTTGGCCGATTTCATCACCGAAGGCCATATGAGCCGGCATCTCAAACGCATGCGCCGCATCTACGCCCAGCGCCGCCAGCTTTTTCGCGACATCGTCACCGAGCGCCTGCGCGACGAGATCACTCTGTCCCCCGCCGAGGCCGGCATCCAGGTGGTGGGCTATCTGAGGGACGGCATCGACGACATTAAGGTCAGCCAGGCCGCGGCAAAAAGGGCGATCAACGTCTCGCCGCTGTCGAAATATTTCCAGAACACCGCGCCGACCCAAGGGCTGGTGCTGGGGTATGCGGCGTGCGACGCGGCGCAGACAAGGGATGGGGTGGAGCGGCTGGCGGCGGCGATAGGGGAGACGCTGGGGTGAGGGGGCGATGGCCATGCATCTGGGCGCAGGCCGTAGAGATATCGAATCAGTCGACCTAGAGCCGAAGGCTCGGTTGGGACCTGACGGAGTGACGGAGTTACGTGAACCAGATACCTTCGATCGCTAGCTACCTTGCAAGAAGTGCGAGCATCCATGCGGCGACAGCCGGCAGGCTGGCCAGACTTGCATCCAGGGCTTTCGTAGCTAGTGTACCCAAGGCGTCAGCTGGGATATCTCGCAATTTTGCCACGACTTTCGCTTTAATGGTTTCGTCCTCGCCGGAAGACTCAACCCTTGAGATGAGGAGTTCTCGCAACGTATCCCCATGAATCCGAACAGTCACGACACCAAGGATGGCGCCTAGGCCACCGTCATCAGCAATGAAGTCGAGCCCCTTTGCAGTAATAGACGCCTGCATCGGCGTCCTGCCTTCGCGGCCGTTGTGCCAATGAACAGAAACTAACCCGTGTTCCTCAAGGTAGGCCAGGTTGACGTCTAATCTGTTTCCACCTCCTTCAAATGCCTTTGCAACGACTGTGCGTTGAGGGTAGCCCTCAGAAAGAATACCCAAAATCGTCCGCTGCAAGTTGCGGTCCAATAGTTCGCCCATGCTGCCCACCGTCAGTGACCTATATCTCGATCAAATCATAGCTTTGTGAGGAAAAGCAACCGCCCCCCGGTGGTAAATTTAGGCATCGAGATCATTGGGTATTGCTATCAGCATTTCAAAACGCGATGTTGCCCTCTTGGCGAGAATCGCGATGGCATCTGATCACGAATTCGGCAATCTATCTACTGACCTTAAGCTGTCCCTCGTGGAAGGCTATTTGAGAGCGTTCAGTCATGCCCTGAAGTCTAAGTTTCCGGAACTCTGGTATATCGATGCCTTTGCAGGAACCGGCGAACGCACGGTCAAGGTAGCTGGAGCTGCTGCTACGGACATATTACCCGCCATCGAAGAACGCATTGAACGTAGGCGTGGGTCGGCCCGCATTGCATTGGACGTCTCTCCGGGCTTCAGCCGCTACGTTTTCATGGACAAGAAAAAACGGCATTGTGAAGCGTTGGCAGATTTATCCAAGGAATACCCGGGTCGGCTAATTGAAATTGTTCGTGGAGACGCGAACAAAGCGATTGAAGCAGAACTTGCTTCGCAGCGCTGGATTGGCAAGCGCGCCGTGATGTTTCTCGATCCCTATGGAATGGATGTCGCATGGTCGACGCTTGAGGCAATACGGAAGACCGAAGCGATAGATGTATGGTATTTGGTATCCCTCGCTGGACTGTTTAGGCAGGCGGCCCATGACCCCAAGAATCTGACCCCTGAAAAAAGGATAGCACTCACGCGGATGCTTGGTACCGACGAGTGGGAGGAAGCATGGTATAAACGTGCGGAGCATACCGACTTGCTGGGGAACATCGATGAGGTCCATCAAAGGACTGCAGATGTTGCCGCGATGGAGAAGTTCGTTGGCAAGCGCCTGGAAAGTCTTTTCCCTAAGGTCTTGCCCCCGCGTCGTCTTCGCAACGACCGTGGCGTACCGATGTTCTCTCTCTTCTTGGCTATATCAAATCCAGAGCCAAGAGCTATAGGATTGGCCACAAGAATAGGAAACCATATCCTTAAGGCATCGATGGAGCAGGCATCTCGTCGTAGATTCGCCCGTTAAGAGTTCGGCCGGCGGCTTTTTTGTTTCTCCCGCCCCACTGCTTGAAAAAGAATGCAGCGCCTGCTGAGCGACACACCTGCTCAATCTCATTGACCCAAACCGGGTTCATGAATCGCGATTTTGGGCCGCTCTCTCCGCCAACAATTGCCCAGTGGATATCTTTCAGGTTAGCAGCGGCCACACTTCCGATTAGCGGTTCGAATGAAATGAACCGTATTGCTGACGGCACTTGACGAAGTTCGTCGATGCGATGAAGCACCCGACTGTCCTCGACACTTGTGCCGAGCCACACGTTGGGCAGTCTCGCTAACTCGGGAACGATGTCGATCATTCGGTCCGGCCGCTTTGTCAGAATCTGGTAAGTATGCCGAGGCGTCTCGGACATTACTCTCCAAACAGATGCGATGAAGTCCACCGGCACATCGGAATGAAACAGGTCAGACATCGAGTTGACGAATACACGCCGTGGCTTCGACCATGTGGCAGGGATCGCTAAGGAGTTACGATCTAGATAGATTTTGCCAGTCCACTTGGCGCGCCCGCCCGACTTCCGTGTGAGGCCGGTATATTTCTCGGTGCCCATCGCTTCGAGCCTGGCAGCCATACGCATTGCGTAGCAGTTCGTACAGCCAGCGCTCAGCACCGTGCATCCCGCAACGGGGTTCCACGTCGCATCAGTCCATTCGATCGATGTCTCTGCCATTTCGTAGTTCTCCCGTGGGAGAATGGTTAATCAATGGCCATTGACATTTGGTTATTGGGCGCGCCGGAGGAGATGAAACTGAGTACTGCCATGTTATTTTGGCGCCTATCAATTCTTAACGCTCACCACTGAACGCACGCTCAGTCGGGGTACGAATGTCAGCGCCAGTCGCCGGTCGCAGTGCGACCGGCAGCACATTCGAAACGGAGGCTCAAATGCCAGTTGTCCAGGAAGAATCTTCGGCCGACGTCCAATCACGTCCTGACGAAATCAAGTCGGTTTTCGATCTGCGTTTGGGTAAGCATGTTACCTTGCAAGGCAGTGCCAGGATAACGCCCGCAGGTGTGATCAGCGCCGGAATCGCGGTCGCCGTCATGGCGCTTGCGCTGGGTTATCTGGCTTCGTCGGGTAGGCGTCGCAGGCAATAAGGTGAGATGCCCGGCTTTTGTTGGCGCACCCGACAGGATTCGAACCTGTGACCTCTGCCTTCGGAGGGCAGCGCTCTATCCAGCTGAGCTACGGGTGCTTCCCGGGAACCGGAAAACGAACCGGCCGGTGAGCCGGCCAGCCACGGCTTCTTAGCGGAAGCCGCTGCGGGCTTCAACGGGCAATTGGCGATTGTGAGGGGGCTGGTGGGTTGTCTGTGTAACCGATGGGCTATCGGAGAGGGCGCTCCCCTCTCCGTCTCGGCTTCGCCGAGCCACCTCTCCCCACTTCGTGGGGCGAGGAACTTGGCGCTCACCCCCCCACCTTCGCCGTCTTGCGCCGCGCCGCTCTTGTCGCGCGCTTCACCTTCTTGGCGCCGGTCAGCTCGTGCATGGCGTCCAGCTGCATCTGCTGCATTTCGGCCAGGCGCTGCCATTGGCGCGAGATGAGGTAATCGAGCTTTTCGTGCAGGTGGCGCACTTCCAGCTCGGCCTTGAGGTTCACCCGGTAGTCGTTGAAGGAGCGCAGCCGGTCTTTGGCTTCCTGGCGCTTCTGGCTCATCATGATCACCGGCGCCTGGATGGCGGCGATGCAGGACAGCACCAGGTTGAGCAGGATGAACGGGTAGGGGTCGAAGGCGTTGGTCGTGCCGGCCACCAGGTTGATGCCGATCCACAGCAAAAGCACCGCCGCGAAGGAGATCAGGAACCACCAGCTGCCGCCGAACTCGGCCATGGTGTCGGAGACGCGGTCGGGGAAGGAGCGGTGCTCCTCATATTCCTCTTCCGAGTTCTCCGAGATCGTGTCCTGCTTGGCGATCGATTCCACCACCTGGCGGTCGAGCTCGGAGAATTCGCCGTGCTCCTGCTGCAGCAATTCCTCCATGTAGCGCATGCGGTAGCGGCCGAGCTCCTCGCGGCTGATGCGGGCACCGCGCGGCAGGTCAGGATGGTCGGAGCGGATGCGGTCGGCGAGGCTGGGCCTCAGATCGTCGATGCGCACCAAGTCGCGCTTGCGGAATTTGCGCCCTGATATCGCCGAGGGTTTCTTCTTGGGCTTGATCCGGGCCGTGCCCGGAACATGCGGTTCGGCGTGCGGCTCGGAATCCGGCACCTCCGGCGCTTCGAGGATCTCGTCGGCGGCTGCCTGCGCATCCTCGGGCACGGTTTCCGCCTCGAGATATTCGCCGGCGACATCGTCCTCGTTGTCGGCCTTGATCTGCGCGGATGCCTTCGGGTCGCCTGCCATGGTCGGTGCTCCTGTTCGAGGCTTTGTGGGTACGATACGCCAAGCCGGCGCGGCATATCCATGGTGAGTGTGAAGAGTGTGTGACGGAACAAGTTGTTGTGATGGGGCAAGGCTTGCCCGACCCGCAATCGCATAGGCCGGCGCAGCCCCCTCTCCGTCTCGGCGCTGCGCGCCGATCCAGCTCTCCCCCGCTTTGCGGGGGCGAGGAAACGCCAGTCGCCAAGGCCGCGACCTCGCAAGCTTGGGTTCCTCGCCCCGCGGAGCGGGGAGAGGTGGCTCGGCGAAGCCGAGACGGAGAGGGGGAGCGCCGCCGGCGATTTCATGCCCCCTGGCGCAATCGTCTTCACCGCCTGGCCTTGATCCACATCAAACCGGCCCCTGTGGCGGGCCTGATAGGCTGACTATATCGACATCAGGCCTGACTGTTCAGGCTCCGCCACCAGGGCGCGCGCGGCGCCCCGAGAAATGAGGGATCGCCACCATGTACAAGAAAATCCTCATCGCCACCGACGGTTCGGAACTCGCCCAGAAGGGCGTCGCCCACGGGCTGGAGCTGGCCAAGGGCCTGGGCGCCACCGTCGCCTTTGTCACGGTCTCGGAGCCGTTCCCGACGCTTGCCTGGGGTGGCGCCATGGCGGGCTATGTCGCGGCCGACGAGCTGGTCAATTACGAGGAAAGCGCGCGCAAATACGCCAGCGAGCTGCTCGGCAAATGCAAGGCCGAGGCGGATGCGAAGGGCGTCGGCGCAAAAACCCTGCATATCGAGAACCGCACCCCCGCCGAGGCGATCCTTGAGGTCGCCGGCGCGGAGGGCAGCGACATCATCGTCATGGCCTCGCACGGTCGCCGCGGAATCGGGCGCCTGGTGCTCGGCAGCCAGACGGCGGAGGTGGTGTCGCTGACGAAGATTCCGGTGCTGGTGGTTCGGTAGGGTCCAGCGATTATTCAGGTGAAGCCGGCCTGCGCGGGGCGAGGCCTCCAATGAAGTCGTCATTCCAGGGCGGAGCGACGCGAAGCGTCGCGCAGACCCTGGAATCCATGCCGTTACGCCGGCCGAGGAATGCAGCGGTGCGGAAGGAGGCTGTCTGCGCTGGCGCTCCGGTGCCATTGTCTGGACCGCCGCGAGGTTCACAGGTCACGGCATGGATTCCAGGGTCTGCGCGCGTCGCTTCGCTCCTTGCTCCGCCCTGGAATGACGAGGCGCTGGCGTCGGCTCCGCCCCGCCCTACTGCGTCGGCAGCAGCGGCGCGCCGGGTGATGCCAGATCCGGCGACGGAAAATCGGATGCCGGCTGGCCCGGAGCCGTCGACGCGGGCGTCGGCTGCTGCGGCGGCGGCAACCCTGGCAAAGCCGAGTCCGCCTGCGGCAAGCCGGGCGGCGGCGAAGCCGGCTGCCGTCCGGAATACATCAGCCTCGGCTGGCCGGCATCCGCGATCGTCGGTCCGAGACTCCGCTGGATCAGCGCCTCGACATGGTCGTTGCGCTGGCGCGCGCTATCGGCACCCATCACCACCACGATCAGGTGCCGCCCGTCGGCATTGTAGGAAGTGACGATGTTGTAGCCGGAAGCCCTTATGTAGCCGGTCTTGATGCCGTCGACGCCGCGCACGCGGCCCAGCATGTCGTTGTGGCCGCGCACCAGCCGGCCGCGGAACATGAAATCGCTTTCGGAGAAATAGTGGAAATGTTGCGGGAAGCGCTTTTCCAGCGCCATGCCCAGCACCGCCATGTCGCGCGCCGTGGTCACCTGGCCGTCGTCGGGCAGGCCGCAGGCGTTGCGGAAATTGGTGCCACTCATGCCGAGCGAGCGCGCCTTGGCGGTCATCATCGCCGCGAACTGGTCCTCCGAGCCGCCGCCCAGATATTCGCCCACCGCCACCGCCACGTCGTTTGCCGACTTAACCACCATGGCGCGGATGGCGGAATCGACGTCGATCGTCTCGCCGCGCCTGAAACGCAGCTTGGTCGGCGGCTGCGAGGCGGCGTGGTCGGAAACCGGGATCCGCGTTTCCTTGGTCACCCGGCCGCTCTCCAGCGCCTCGAACAGCATGTAGAGCGTCATCATCTTGGTCAGCGATGCGGGATAGCGCTGCGATCGCGAATTGACCTCGAACAAGGTCTTGCCCGTCGAGGCGTCGACCACGATCGCCGCATATTTCTGCGGCTGCGCCGGCACGGCAAGCACGCTTTCAGGCGGCGCCGCCGTCGTGCAGCCGGCGACCAGCGCGAGCAATGCCAGCACGGCGATGAGTTTCTGGAGGAGGGGGAAGGTAGGGGGCAAGACTGTTCTAAAGCTGTTGCTGAGATGCGGCGAAGCTAACGTAACCCATGTGCGACGTCCAACTGGTTAACGGGGGGAAGAAGGCATTTGCCCAGGTTTTGGGGGTTGGCGCCGTCGGCGACAAGCCTGGGGTTCCTCGCCCCCGCCAGAGGCGGGGGAGAGGTGGCCGCGAAGCGGACGGGAAGCCGATTGCTTGGCTTTCCGGGCGACGAAAGCCCGGCAGGGCAGAGGGGGTGCTGTCCTGGCGTCTCAAGGCTGGGGTTCCTCGCCCCCGCCAGAGGCGGGGGAGAGGTGGCCGCGAAGCGGACGGAGCGGGGGCTTCGTAGGGCGCTCCCCTCTCCGTCTCGGCTTCGCCGAGCCACCTCTCCCCACTGCGTGGGGCGAGGAACCTTGATCTTGCAGCGCCGCGATCCTTCACACCCCTCTCTGTCCTGCCGGACATCTCCCCCGCAAGGGGGGAGATCAGATGTCGCGCAGGCTTTCGCCAACCGCCAGCATCGCTTTTGCCATCCGCCCCGGCTTTCCGCTAATATGTGGCGGCTTGGATATTGGGGGTATCGGCATGTCGGAAATCGCCACGGGTACGACCTCGTTGCTCAGGGCCTCGCTCAGCCGCACCGGCAAATGGGCGGCGAGCTTTGCCTTCATCAGCGGCGCGGTCGGCGACGTGCTCAATCCGCTCGGACCCTTTGCCGCCTACATTGCCCTGGTCGCCGCCGTCGCGGCCATCATCATCGCCATCGCCATGGTGCTGCGGCTGGTGCTGGCCGCCAAGGCGATGCCGGCGCTGATCTTCGCCACCAGTGCGGCGGCCATCGCCGGCGGCGTCTACGGCATCCAGCAGGAAACGAGTTCGCAGAACGGCGTGATCGCCAACCTCGTGCCGGCGGTCGCCGAGCTGCAGCAGTCGCTCGGCATCGTCTCGCAGAAGGTGGCGAAGATCGAGCAGACGGTCACCCAGACGCAGAAAACGGTCGAGGAGGTCAAGAAGTCGACCGACACGGTCGCCAAGACCGCGCAGGAGATCGCTTCCGCCCAGCAACAGCAGACCGCGCAGGGCGCCGAGACGCAAAAAACCGTGGAGGCGGTGAAGCAGACCACCGATACGGTCGCGCAGAAGACCGAGCAGATCGCTTCCGCCCAAGAGCAGCAGACCGCGCAGGGGGCGGAGACGCAGAAGACCGTGGAGGCGGTCAAGCAGACGACCGACACCTTGGCCGCCGGCCAGCAACAGCAGCAGGCGCAGGCGGAAAAGCTGCAGGCGACCACCGAGCAGATCGCCGCTTCGATCGACACGATCGCCAAGGGCTTCGCCCAGCTTTCGGCACAGGGCGGCGCGATCGCCGATCCCAAACGTCCGGACGAATTCTACCACAATGCCCGCGTCTACGAGCTTGCCGGCGACATGCTCAATGCCCGCCGCTCCTATCTCGCCTTTGCCGGCTTCGACGTCGACGCCATCGACCCCTACACGCGCTTTGCCACGCTGCTCCGGGTCCAGGACGGCAAGGCCGGCGCCCGCGAAGTGTTTGGCACGCTGGCGGAAAAGGCCAAGGCGCCGTCGATCAAGCTCGTGCATCTCCTGCAGTTCGACGACGCGCAGCGGCTCGACAAGCTCAACGCCTTCATCGCGGCCAACCCGGATTACGCGCCGGCTTACTTTCTCTTGGCGCAGGAATTCTCCGAGGATCGCCTCGGCAGCCAGACGCTCGCCGACAAGCGCAGCGAGGCGCAGGCGCTGACCAAGTTCGTCTCCTACGAGAAGGATGGCGGCCTGCTCAAATATTTCGTCGACCAGACGCAACTGGCCGACTGGCTGGACCGCAGCCGCAGCCGGCTGACGGCGTTGGGCGATGTGCTCGACCCCTCGCGCTTCGTGCCGACGCTGACGCCGATGCGCTCGAACGATGGCTGGTCGATGACGATCTCGCTGCCCGAGCCGGCGACGGCGATCTCCTGGCGGCTTGGCGATTCCGGTCCGTTCACCGACACCGGGGTTATGGCGATGAACGACCAGCGCACCGGCAAGCCGATGCCCAATCCAAGCTTCGAATTGCCGGACAGCACGGCCGCCACCACCATCGCGATCAAATATCTCGACATCCGCGGCCGCGAAACCGGCCCGTTCGACATTCGCTTCGACCCCGACAGCTCGCTGCAGCAGGAGAACAAGCAGGTCCTCGATCAGTTCTGGACGTCGTGGATCGCCTTCGATTCCGGCGGCAATCGCGGCCTGGTCTATTTCACCCAGATGCTGTCCTACCGCTGCGCCATCAAGGAGGTGCATTACAGCCTGAACGGCACGGCGCTCGACAAGGAGATCAAGATGCCGCCCTGCGACGCCAAGGACCCCTACGCCATTCCCTCCGACTACCAGCCCTATTTCAAGGTCAAGGACGACGTGAAATCGATGGCGGTACAGGTGACCTACACGGATGGCACAAAGTCGCCGGTGCGGGAGTATAAGCGGCAGTAGGTCGGTTGGGGCGAATGTCTGCGTCGGCTCTCTTCCCCTCTCTTGCGATTTTTATCGCGCGTGAAGCAGCAACATATCTTCGTCATTCTAGGGCGGAGCAAGGAGCGAAGCGACGCGCGCAGACCCTAGAATCCATGCCGTGACATTGGCCGTACAATGCAACGGCCCAGAATAGCCGTTGGCGTTAGCGCCAGGTAAGATCGCCGCATGACAGGCTATGTCTACATGACCGCAAGCCAGAAAGGCGGCACAATCTATATCGGTGTCACCAACGACCTTGCTCGCCGGATACCCGAGCACAAGACAGGCTAAGGCGCCAGATTCACTGGCCGTTACAGTGTGCAGCGTCTGGTCTGGTACGAGGATTATGTCGACATCAGCGCTGGCCACGGCAGTGGAAGATTGATTTGATCGAGAAGACCAATCCGGAGTGGTTCGAGCTCTTTTGCTGAATTGGCTGGTGAGCGTTCTGGACCGTGGCGGCTCTCGATCGTCACGGCATGGATTCTAGGGTCTGCGCGCGTCGCTTCGCTCCTTGCTTCGCCCTAGAATGACGAAGGACAGGTTGGCAGGAGCGGAAGCGCCTGATGCAAAATGCCTGCCATCCCGCTTGCATATCCGGGACTCGACAGGCTTTCCTGCCGCCTGGCAAGATTCGCGGGAGGCATTCATGGACGCCGTCACCATCAACGCAAAGGGCATCTCCGTCTCGCTCGATCTCGCCGTCGGCCACATCGCCGCCATGGAGGTCGAGGCCGACGACCGCGTCCTGAAGCCGCTGCATCGCGCGCCCTGGGTCGGCTCGCCGCGCGAGACATTGCCCGCGAACCTGCCTGAAGGCACTGTGCGCCTCTCTGGCGATTTTCTCTGCGCGCCTTTTTCCACAAGCGATGTCGAGCCCGCGCCCCTGCATGGCTGGCCGGCCAACAGCGAATGGGACGTCATCGCGAACGCCGCCATTGCCGGCGGACGGCGCGCCGTCTTCCGGCTGCGCCGCAAGGTGATGGGGGCCTCTGTCGACAAGGTCTTCACGCTGCGCGACGGCCACCCTTTCCTGTACCAGGAGCACATCTTCTCCGGCGGCTCCGGCGCCATCTCCGTCGCCCATCATCCGATGACGGTCATGCAAGGCGGCGGCCGCTTGGCCTTCTCGCCGAAACGCGTGGCGGTGACCCCCGCGACGCCGCTGGAGCCCGACCCCGCGCGCGGCCGCTTCATGCTGGCCTATCCGGCCCGCGCCGCCGACCTCACGCAGTTCCCGCTCGCCGCCGGCGGTACCACCGACCTCACCGACTATCGCATCGAAGACAGGCGCGAGGATTTCATCACGCTGGTCGAGGCGGATCACGGCGGCCCGGGCTGGACGGCGATTGCGCGGCGCGCCGAGCAGGACCTGGTTCTGGTGCTGAAGAACCCGGCCGAACTGCCGGTGACGATGCTGTGGTTCTCCAATGGCGGCCGCGACTACGCGCCCTGGAGCGGCCGCCATCTCGGCGTGCTCGGCATCGAGGACGGCCGCAGCGCGATCGGCCATGCCGCCTCGCTTGGCGACAATTGGCTGAAGCATGAAGGCGTGGCGACGGCCTTCGCGCTGGCCGAAGGGCGGTCGGTGTCGTTCCGCCATGTCATCGGCGCGGTTCCGTTTGCGGATACCGATGCGCCGGGCGGCATCGAAGCCGCGTCCGATCGTTTGCGGATCCTTGCCTCGAACGGCGCGGCGAAGGAGGTGCCTTTCGACGGCGGCTTCCTGCGCATCGGGCGTTCGGCTCCGGCCTGAGAGGTCGGCCAGAGCCCCAGAATTCGTCATTCCAGGGCGGAGCAAGGAGCGAAGCGACGCGCGCAGACCCTGGAATCCATGCCGTTACCTCGGCCGAAAGATGCAAGCGGAGCAGAATTCTGCACCGTCGCAGCTCGTCGAAGTCACGGAATGGCAACTGTGTTCATGCGAATGCGGTTTTGTCGCGAATGATCGCGTTGAGGACGACCAGGAGCTTCCTTGCGACGGCGATGATGGCCAGTTTCTTGGACCCCGAGCGGGCAGCAAGCGCTGTGTAGAATGTCTTGAAGCGCTCACAGGTTCTGATGGCGGTGAGGGCTGCCATATAGAGGGCGCGGCGCACGCGTGATCGCCCGCCCTGGATCTGGCTCCTGCGGTTGAGCTTGCCGCTCTTGTTGTCGAACGGGGCAAGGCCGACGAGCGCGGCGATCGCCTTGGGTGAGCGCTGGCCGA
>NZ_SADP02001392.1:0-279 GCF_004010375.2 Mesorhizobium sp. M2E.F.Ca.ET.209.01.1.1
TTCGCCTTCGCTTGGGCAGGTATGTTCGGAAGTTCTGCGATAGCAGGTGCCGCTCCGCCAAGCTCTCGGAATGTTGGTGCGTCTGGATCACGTACCAACGCGTAGGGTCCCCGCCGTAAGTTTTTCCTACCGGGAAGCGATCCTGGTATAATTCAGCGTGCTGCATGGCGAAATATTTCTCTAGTTGAGATAGTAACTGTCCGAAACACTACTTTCGATGGACGTGTAGCGGCCATATTTTGGCAACTTTGGTTCGTCCACCATTGTCAAGGCGATGCC
>NZ_SADP02001393.1:0-279 GCF_004010375.2 Mesorhizobium sp. M2E.F.Ca.ET.209.01.1.1
TCGGTCTGATAGCGTGCGCGGGCGGCGCTGAATTCGGTCGCGAACCGACCAATGGATGACAGGATAGACATTACTTTCTCCTTCGAGCCGGGCAGGCGCCGGCTGTGTTCGTCAGGTCTGTTTCAACTTACTTCATGTCGATTGCGGGTTTGCGTGGTGGTCGTTTTCGTGGCTGCTTTTGGCAGCATCCTCAATCGATGGAGTTGACTATGCTCCCGATGTGATGTTCAATCAAACGAAATGGAATGATGCTTTGTATCAGAAAAATTGAAGGACGCT
>NZ_SADP02001394.1:0-279 GCF_004010375.2 Mesorhizobium sp. M2E.F.Ca.ET.209.01.1.1
GCTAGCTCCATCTGGCTATCCTCGAGCCAGCCATTTCCGGGACTGAGTGCACTCGCCCCGGTGGCTGGTGCTGTCTTGCTCGTCTGGCCTTGTTCTCCTTCCATCGCTACGGCGGTTCTTTCAAGCGGGCCGCTCCGCTTTACAGGAAAAATTTCATACAGCCTGTACCTCTGGCACTGGCCGATTCTGGTCTTTTTCCGTCACTATGCCGGCGGCGCGATGCCGACAGCGGGCGAAGCGCTGATCCTCATCGCGGCAGCCTGGGCGACGGCCTATTTG
>NZ_SADP02001395.1:0-279 GCF_004010375.2 Mesorhizobium sp. M2E.F.Ca.ET.209.01.1.1
CTGGAGCAGGAGGCGACCAACCTCGGTCGAGCCGGTAAAGGAGAACGCCCGCACCACGGTATGCTCCAACAAACGCCTGGCCAGCGGCGGCGCCTCACCAGTTACCACCTGGAACACGCCAACGGGGATGCCGGCTTCCTCGGCAAGGCGGGCGAGCGCGAGCGCCGATAAGGGCGTTTCTGGGGCCGGCTTGACGATCATGGGGCAGCCAGCGGCCAGCGCGGCTCCAGCTTTTCTGGTAATCATTGCCGAGGGAAAGTTCCATGGGGTGATAGCGAC
>NZ_SADP02001396.1:0-279 GCF_004010375.2 Mesorhizobium sp. M2E.F.Ca.ET.209.01.1.1
GACCTGGCCGGTCTTGTTGACGATCACCTCGACAGCGTCGGTCGGCACGGTGATCGCCGGAATGACGTTGGCGCCGTCGACTGTGACCAACTGCCCGGTGGCATTGGTGTTGAATGCGCCGGCGCGGGAGTACAGCGTGCCGCCGTCGGCGCCCTCGATCTGGAACCAGCCCCGGCCGGTCAGCGCCAGGTCGAAGCTGTTGCCGGTGCTGGTCAGCTCGCCCTGTGTGTGGACGTTGCGCACGGCTGTCGTCTTGACGCCGGGGCCGATCGAGACACC
>NZ_SADP02001397.1:0-279 GCF_004010375.2 Mesorhizobium sp. M2E.F.Ca.ET.209.01.1.1
GTTGAGCGTCACCTGGATGTTGTCGGTCGCATAGCTCCAGCTGAAACCTCCCATGAAGGCCGAGGCGGCGCCCTTGGCAAGGTCGGACACCGACACCTTGGTGCCGCCATTTTCGAAGAACCAGCGCAGGCCGTATTTCAGGTCATCGTCGAGCGTCACTTCGGCGGTCACCGCTTCCAGCATGACCTGAGTCGGCAGCACATCGACCTTGGCCAGGATCTGCTGGATGCGCTCATAGTCGCGCGCCGTCGTCTGGATCAGCAGCGCATTGTTCTCGAC
>NZ_SADP02001398.1:0-279 GCF_004010375.2 Mesorhizobium sp. M2E.F.Ca.ET.209.01.1.1
ACCACCATGATGGCGGGCTGGCCAAAGACAGGCCCGATCAGCGGGGCAAGCAGCCCTTCGATGACGGTCGAGATCGGCGCGGCGGGCGCGAAGAAGTTGCCACTGTCGCCAGGTTCGAAGAACTCACGCTCGATGCCCTCGACTTTCTGCCGTTTCACCTTTCGGGCTGGATCGAAGGAAACGGACAAGGAGCCCGGCTTTTTCAGTTCGAGATACGCCGCTTCATAGGATGCATCGATCACCCGCTGGGGGATCAGATCGGAAGGGAGCGTCGGGCCG
>NZ_SADP02001399.1:0-279 GCF_004010375.2 Mesorhizobium sp. M2E.F.Ca.ET.209.01.1.1
GCGAGACCGCCGACGGTCTATACGTAGTCCGCTCTGGTTCGGTGCGCATCTTTGTCGAAGAGCACGGCAAAGAAACCAGCATGGGCGTGCGCAAGTCGGGCGAAATTTTCGCCGACATCGCGATGCTGCGCACCTATGTGCATGAAGCGTCGGTGCGGGCCTCCGCGAAAACCGAGTTGCTGTTCATTCCACGCGCCGCAATCGAGCCGGTTATTGCAGGCAATCAGGCGGCGCTCGCCTTTGTCGCGAGCTATGTAGCCATCAACTCGGCAGGCGGCT
>NZ_SADP02001400.1:0-279 GCF_004010375.2 Mesorhizobium sp. M2E.F.Ca.ET.209.01.1.1
GCCGTCGACATGCGGCCGAACCCCGAATACCACACAATGGCCAGGTAGCGATCGCCGCCATTATATATTAGCGGGTTCGAATTTTTCGTTGCCCACTCTGCCTTTTAGTCCGATGATAAGCACTGCGGCGCAGCCCGCATGTCCATCATTGCGGCACCGCCGCATATCCACGATTGCAGCGCAGCTGCATATCGGATTGCAGCGAAGCTGCATATCAACAATTGCGGCACTGCCGCATATCGCAAGCGGCGTCGAACCGGCATGCGGCCACGCCGCTTG
>NZ_SADP02001401.1:0-279 GCF_004010375.2 Mesorhizobium sp. M2E.F.Ca.ET.209.01.1.1
CCCTGGTCAAGGTCGGCAACGACATCGTCGGCCAGACCGCCTCGCATGGCGATATCTTCAAGATCTCGGTCGACGCCTCCGGCACGGTGACGCTGACGCAGTACCAGCAGATCGACCACCTGCCCGAAAGCCTCGACACCACCAACAACAACGCCCACATCGACCTCGGCAACGGCCTGGTGACGCTGTCGGCGACGGCGACGGTGACCGACGGCGACCACGACCAGGCGACCTCGATGGTCAGCACCGACCTCGGCGGCAACATCGGCTTCGCCGACG
>NZ_SADP02000138.1:0-503 GCF_004010375.2 Mesorhizobium sp. M2E.F.Ca.ET.209.01.1.1
GAGGGTATCGAAAATATCGGAGAGGCCGCGTGGCACGGCGATGTCGTTATCCTCGACCCATTTGAGATAGGCGACGAGCATGCCGCTGTAGGCAAGCGCCGCCCCCATCTTGGCGAACCAGCCTCCGAAGAAGACCGCGATCGGCGCGCCGGCGACGAAATGCAGCGCGGTGAAGAAGCCGGCCTGATCGAAGGTGAGCACGCTGGCGACCGATGCCAGGATGCGAACGAATGGCCCCGCGCGCAGATAGGCGCCGAGCTTCTCGTAAAGCAGGATGATGAGTATGGCGTCGATGAAGAGCAGCGTGGTGCCCCAGACCATCAGCCAGCCCATCTCGTCGATGAAGCCGATGTCGGGGACCCTGCCGTTCGGAAGCTGCGCGATCGCGTGCAGCCGCAGGATCAGCACCAGCCCGATCATCAGCGCATTGCCGAGCAGCAGGCCGTAGATCGGCTGGCGCACGGTGGCGGCGTCTTCCTTCATGTAGAGCAGAAGGAGCATCA
>NZ_SADP02001402.1:0-279 GCF_004010375.2 Mesorhizobium sp. M2E.F.Ca.ET.209.01.1.1
CCGCAATGTGTCGCCCGGGCAACAAATGTTACATGAATATTACAATATTACATGAGATCGTGATCACATCAGATGCCGCCGATCCGATCACTGCCTGAAGCACGTCGCCTCGAACCGGACTTATAACAACGCACTTTAGATCTGTTTTGATGCTCGTCGTTCGTCCTGGGCGAGGGCACTTTTGCGCGACGCATTAAATCCTGTCGCGCAGCGCGAACCAGTTGAGCGCCAGGAAAAGCAGCGGCGCTCGGAACCGGCGGCCGCCAGGAAAGGGCGGAA
>NZ_SADP02001403.1:0-279 GCF_004010375.2 Mesorhizobium sp. M2E.F.Ca.ET.209.01.1.1
AGCGGTGTTCCTGTCCGATCCGGGATTCGTCGATGTCTACAAGGGCTATGGCTTCGAGGCGCATCCGGTGAACCTGTCGGAACCGATGCCGCCGGAACAGATGGCCAAGTTCTGGGAGGATTTCATCAACGGCCACATCCCGAACTTCCGCAAATCGCCCTACGACCAGGTCGATAATTACGTGAAGGATTGCTGGACGGCGATCGTCGACAGCGCCAAATGGGCACAGAAGGATCTGCCGCGCGTGCTCGCCGCGATCAAGCCTGATGTCGTCTGCGT
>NZ_SADP02001404.1:0-279 GCF_004010375.2 Mesorhizobium sp. M2E.F.Ca.ET.209.01.1.1
GTCGGGCACCATCAAGGCTGATGCGGTCACTTCGGGAAGCACCGAAATCGGCGGTATCGGAGTCGACCTCAAGCGCGACGGCGACTGGACCAATTTCACTGGCGGCGCCACGATCGCGGGCATTCCTGCGACCGCTGCCGGCCGGGTTAAGATTGCCGAGGGCACCACCAGCGTCGAGATTGCTTCGGGCGAAGCCACCGTTCGCGGCATCAAGGCGGCGATTGCCGAACCGTCGGCTCTGACCATCGCCAACGGCACGGCCAACATCGACAAGGTGGC
>NZ_SADP02001405.1:0-278 GCF_004010375.2 Mesorhizobium sp. M2E.F.Ca.ET.209.01.1.1
GCCTGTTCGCGCAAGTATTCACAGAGGCGCGTGAACGAGCCGGAGCCGGTGTCATGAGCCGGACATTTTCTTGCGCGTGGATTGTGGTAATGCTTCGCACGCAACTTCTGTCGAGGGACCAATCATGATTACCGAGCGCCTCTCACCGCCCTCCCTTTTCCGCGCCCTGCCTGCCTTGCTGATGATGGCTTTCGTGCTGCCGCTGCTTGCCGGCTGCGGCTACAACACCATTCCGACGGCGGAGGAGAACGCCAGGGCGGCCTGGAGCGAGGTGCTCA
>NZ_SADP02001406.1:0-278 GCF_004010375.2 Mesorhizobium sp. M2E.F.Ca.ET.209.01.1.1
GCCGGCCTCGCCGGAAAAGCCGTTTGCCCTGGCCCAAGCGACAATAGACGGCGACAGACCGGCCGCCTCCAGGCCGTCCCTGCCGACCAGATGGACCGGCAGTGGGTTCTTCAGCTTGTTCTCGACCAGTTCCACAGCCATCAGATGTTTCTCCTGCCGAGCTCGCCCCGAGTCGGCGCTTCTTAACCCTCCGTTAGGGTTAACAGAATATTTCTGCTGGAGGGAAGATGGCCACGCAATGGCCACGCGCATGAATGGAGGCCCAGGGTGCCGATGCC
>NZ_SADP02001407.1:0-221 GCF_004010375.2 Mesorhizobium sp. M2E.F.Ca.ET.209.01.1.1
GGCAGCTCTGGCAGGGATGTCCTTCGACGTAATCTCGGCCAAGGCGATGCCGCTCTCTCCAGCGACGGCATAGAGAAGCCAGGTGCGGCCATTCTCCTCGAAAATCGCGGGATCGCGCAACGCGTTTTCCTTGCCTTCGGCCGCCCCGTCCCGGCTAGGACGGAGCGGCAAATCCGCCCCTTCGAAGTTCGTCTGCGGGCGCAGCAGTTCGGTCTCGCCCT
>NZ_SADP02001408.1:0-278 GCF_004010375.2 Mesorhizobium sp. M2E.F.Ca.ET.209.01.1.1
GAGAAAGCCAGCACGGCGGCGAGGGTGAGGATGGTCTTCTTCATTTTCCGTCTCCAGCATTTCCGTACATGTACGGCATGACGTACAGATACGGATGACGGGGGCGGAATTCAAGAGGGACTCTGTACGCGTACGTAAAATTTTTTCGAAAATGGGAATTGGCTGCGACGGATCAAGCGACCGGGACTTCGATCACGTCAGAAGTGATCAGCAGTCGACCGGTGTTTCGGTGAGCGGGGGAATGTCCTGCCCCGACAGCGAAGCCACCATGAAATTGC
>NZ_SADP02001409.1:0-278 GCF_004010375.2 Mesorhizobium sp. M2E.F.Ca.ET.209.01.1.1
GGCAGGGTCCCGGCCGCCATAGAGGCGACGCTATCGGTGATGGCCAAAGGCCAGGTCCTTGAAAGCCGAACGCTTGTTCCCGGCGCAGGCTTCCGCTTCGCGCTTGCCGGCGAGGCTGATGCGATTGTGGTGACCGGCGGCGGTCTCGACCGGCAGCTAGCGCTGTCAGCCTATCCGACCGATCTTGGCCTGCTCACGCCCACCGCCCTCGCGCCTGGTGCGGCACTCAGCACCATCGGCTTCGACGACATCACCACGCGCGGCCTGCGCAAGGTTCC
>NZ_SADP02001410.1:0-278 GCF_004010375.2 Mesorhizobium sp. M2E.F.Ca.ET.209.01.1.1
TGGCGGCGCTGAAGCGCTTCGTCGACTATGTGAAGTCGCACGACAAGGTGTGGCTGACGCGGCGCATCGACATCGCCAGGCACTGGCGCGAGACGCATCCTTACGAGGCGCCGGCGTTGCGGCCGTCGCGGATGGAATTCGAGGAATTCGTGCATGCCTTCGGCGGCGTGTTCGAGCATTCGCCGTGGATCGCCGAGCGAGCCTACGAATTGGAGCTCGGCCCGGCGCATGACAGTGCCGGCGGCCTGCACAACGCGCTCTGCCGCATCTTCCGCGCG
>NZ_SADP02001411.1:0-278 GCF_004010375.2 Mesorhizobium sp. M2E.F.Ca.ET.209.01.1.1
ACGATCGGCCTTGCACAGGCCGATCTCGACACCTACGCGGCCTCTTTCGGCGAAAGCTTTGTCTATCCGACCGGTGACAGGGAGAAGCCGTGGCAGGCGCTGGTCAAGGATGCGGAGGATGCCGGCACCGGCTGCGACGTCGCCAGCGGCAAAAGCCAGTGGCAGCCGGCCTATTTCAACCATGGCGACCAGCAGCGACAGAGACTTGACTTCGATGCCTTCCTCGACGCCTGTCCGGTGCAGGATTTCATCCTGACCAACCGCAAGACCGGTTCGCC
>NZ_SADP02000139.1:0-502 GCF_004010375.2 Mesorhizobium sp. M2E.F.Ca.ET.209.01.1.1
CGAGCTTTTGAGCGATCCGATGGTCCTGCTTGTGATGGAGCGCGACCGTGTGCGCCCGGAACAGGTGCGCATGCTGCTTGAGCGGGCTCGCCGGCCTTCCCTCGATGAACCGGTTGTCCCGCCGGCGCATGTGATCGCCAGGACCTGCCAGAAACTGTGGCTGTGCCCCTGAGTAGCCTTGCGATCTTCCATGAACATCATTGGCCGGCCCGTGGGCCGGTTTGGATGCGGGTGGCGCGGCCCGCAAGCGTATTGCAATGTGTCCGCCGCCACGCGACGCTATGACGCCCGTTCGGGCCGCCAGCTTACAAATCCGTAAATTGATTCTGCGCCGCATAGCGGTATGGCTTGCCCGGCATTGATCGCCGCCGATCGTGCCTTCGCAAGTCCGATCCCTCCCGCATGGAACCGACATGGCTGATATCTGCACGCAAGGCGTCGACACGGGCTTTGTCGGCCTTGGATTTGCCAAGGTCGCTTTCCTCGGCCTTGTGCAAGGCAT
>NZ_SADP02001412.1:0-278 GCF_004010375.2 Mesorhizobium sp. M2E.F.Ca.ET.209.01.1.1
GTGGCGGCGTCGTAGACGCGGCGCGCGGTTTCCTTGCGCACGGGCAGGCGGCTGTTCAGCACCCGGTCGACCGTGGCGACACTGACGCCCGAGACGCGCGCAAGATCGGTAATTGTCGGCCGCTTTACCATCAATGACGCTCCATCGCCTAACCCGACTTAGGATAATCCATTCTGATATGAAATGATAGAAACTATCTTTGTGATGTTGAGACTATCAGTCCCTGCGACTATGCTGAAGTCGAAAGTCAGCGATGCGCGAGCTCCGCATGGTCGGAG
>NZ_SADP02001413.1:0-278 GCF_004010375.2 Mesorhizobium sp. M2E.F.Ca.ET.209.01.1.1
ACCTCGCAGACTTGGCGCTGCCCCTCATTGCCCTGCCCATCCTTCGCTGCAGCTACGGAGGGTGGACCGGGCATTTCTCCCCGTGAACGGGGAGAAAGGGCTGGTTCGCCGCTTTCGCCAACAAAAAAGGCGGCGCCGAAGCGCCGCCTTTTTCAATCGTGCCTTGAGCTTTACGCCGCGGGCTGCGCCTCGATTGTGCGCAGCGCCTGGGTCTGGCGCTTGGCGGCGGCCTTGACCGCATCCTGCACCTTCTCGAAGGCGCGCACCTCAATCTGGCG
>NZ_SADP02001414.1:0-278 GCF_004010375.2 Mesorhizobium sp. M2E.F.Ca.ET.209.01.1.1
TACGTTTCGCCTCCTTCTTTCCTTCCCGCCACTGAAGCCATGTTTATACGAAATCCGTGACGGCTGTTTGAAGGCAAGAACGAGGTCATTGAGGGGCAGCGCGGGCAAAGTTTTGTCAGCCGCCTGCAAATCGCGGCAACGCGATTCCCGGCGCACTTTTGCGCTGTGATAAGAGAATGCCGCGGCGGCTTGTTGACCGCACACGGCAGGAGCTGCTCGAAAACATCGTCAACCGCTACGTCTGACATCCGATCGGAACACTGAAATCTGCCGTGTGC
>NZ_SADP02001415.1:0-278 GCF_004010375.2 Mesorhizobium sp. M2E.F.Ca.ET.209.01.1.1
GCGACCTGCTTGCCCCGTTCCTGTCGCAGATGCCTGACGATCAAGGCCGTGTTCGCATCGTCGACATCGCGACCGGACAGACGCGGCAGTTGCTGGCCTCCAGCGGCTACCGCATCATTCCGGCGCTCGTCTCCTGCGTTATCGAGAGCAAGCCGCTGGCCGGCGATCTCAAGGCGTTCCAGCCGACCGACTACTATCCTTCGACACTCCAGCTGCTCGCGCTCGCCTATGCGCGCCGCCATCATCCGGAGTGCCTATGAAACCGGCAATCTTCATAG
>NZ_SADP02001416.1:0-278 GCF_004010375.2 Mesorhizobium sp. M2E.F.Ca.ET.209.01.1.1
GTCGGTGGGTCCGGCGGCGACGGCGGCTTTGCCGTGGCCGGCGGGCTGTTCGCCGCCGTCGGCATCGGCGGCGCGGGCGGCGGTGGCGGCGCGGGTGGCGTCGTCGAGGTTATCAACAACGCCAACATCACAACCAAGGGCGCGCTCTCGAATGGCATACTGGCGCAGTCGGTCGGCGGCGGCGGCGGCAATGGCGGCAGCACCGGGGCCGTTGCCGTTGGCGCGTTCGGCGCGGCCGGCGTGGCGCTTGGCGGCGGTGGCGGCGACGCGAATCTAAG
>NZ_SADP02001417.1:0-278 GCF_004010375.2 Mesorhizobium sp. M2E.F.Ca.ET.209.01.1.1
ATAGCGAGCTTCCAGAGCCGCGCCAGAGCATTGAGCGCGGCCGCCGCATCGCTAGAGCCGCCGCCGACGCCCGAGGCGATCGGCAGGTTCTTTTCCAGCCGGATGGCGACCGGCGGCGCATGTTGCGCGCCGGCTTCCCGGCGCAAAGCATCGCGCGCCTTCACCACCAGGTTGCCGCCGTCCAGCGGCAGGCCGGCGGCATAGCGGCCGGATACCGAGAATTGGTCGTGCTCCGCCGGCTCGATCTCGAGCCGGTCGCCGAAGCGTGTGAACACGGC
>NZ_SADP02001418.1:0-278 GCF_004010375.2 Mesorhizobium sp. M2E.F.Ca.ET.209.01.1.1
GGAGACATCGCCCGACAGCGCGTTGACGTCGTCGATGTCGATTGCCTTCTGCCCGTGCGCATAGAGCACCAGCTTCTCGATTTCGCCGCGCGAGGCGAGCCGGTCGCCACCGAGGTTGCGGCGCAGCGCCTGGCGGGCGTCCAGCGTCATCGACATGCCGGCCTTGCGCAGTTCGTCATCGATCACCGTATCAAGATCGCGGGCCTCGTCGGCGTAGCAAGGCAAGGCGATGGCATTGCCTGCGGCCTCGACGATGGCCCTGAGACCGGTGCCCTTCT
>NZ_SADP02001419.1:0-278 GCF_004010375.2 Mesorhizobium sp. M2E.F.Ca.ET.209.01.1.1
AGATCGCCGGTGAGCGCTATGAAACCGCTGGCCAGGGCTTCGGTCGCGGCAGCGCTTTCCTCGCCTTCGGCAACGGCGATCATCAGCTTGGCGGCTTCGGTCGCCAGCGGCCCGCGTTCGGCGATTTTCCCAGCCCAGGCCTTGGCTTCGTCTAACGCCTTGCCGGTTTCGACGACGCGGTCGACGATGGCAAGCACGAGCGCTTCAGCCGCCAGAAAAATCTCGCCACCGACAGCCATGCGACGCACCGTCTGGGCGCCGAAGCGGCGCACCGCGCG
>NZ_SADP02001420.1:0-278 GCF_004010375.2 Mesorhizobium sp. M2E.F.Ca.ET.209.01.1.1
ACCCAGATCACGGAAGTGATCGGCATGGAAGGCGACGTGATCGTCACTCAGGATTTGATGCGATACGAAATCGAAGGTGAGGATGCCAACGGCAAACTGATCGGCAGACATGTATCGACGGGCATCAGCAAACCCCATTTCTGGGACCGTGCACGCTATTATGGCGAGGAAAAACGCCTGGCCGCCGCGCTCGATGAAATGGAAAAGACCTCCTAAGGGAAAGCGACCGCCATGGACCCGACAATCCTCCTATTGGCCGCACTCGTCGCCGTTTCGGC
>NZ_SADP02001421.1:0-278 GCF_004010375.2 Mesorhizobium sp. M2E.F.Ca.ET.209.01.1.1
CGCTTCGCCAAGATCGCCGGCGAGATGGTGTTGCGCGGCGCGGTCGAGATGCTGGTGCAGTCGCTGTGGCCGGAAGAGCGCCATGCGGCGGTGGCGGTGCCCGACAAAAGGCGTGGCGAGCGCATCGTGCTGGTTACCACCGCCGGCGACGCCGATCCCGAACAGTTGCGCCAGTTCGGCAAGAAGGCAGGAGCGGCAGAGCTGATGGTGCCCAACGACATCATCAAGGTCGACGAAATCCCGGTGCTTGGCTCCGGCAAGACGGACTACGTCTCGGC
>NZ_SADP02000140.1:0-500 GCF_004010375.2 Mesorhizobium sp. M2E.F.Ca.ET.209.01.1.1
GCCTAACATATGATATGGCGGCAGGGATCGCGACCGGCCACGATGGGGGTGTCCAATTTCTACCCCAGGAGTGGACACCCGGTCTGCGATCGAGTGTCACGGCAAGATCGCAGACCGGCCCCTTGCTTTCGCGCGGCCGGTAGAGGCGGCGTCGGGCGCCGCCTCACCAGTTTTACACGTGCGACGGCCGCGCCTTCCAGGAAGGCGGCGGCATATTTCCATCCTCGATCAGGATGTCCTTCTTCCGGGCAAAGGCGACAAAGATTCCCCTGGCCGTCTCCGCGTCGATATCTCCCACCAGCGCCGCTCTGCACGCGCGGATAGCGGCTTTCTGTTCGGGACTGTTGCCGCACCAATCGGTGGCAAACTGGTATGCGTCAACCACGGTGTTGAGCTGACGGGGAAAACCCATTCCAACCCAAACTCGGATCGGATTTTCGAACGGCTTTGAAAGCATCGCGACCTCCATCGCGAGACTTCAGGCGGCTAGCCCACCGCGG
>NZ_SADP02001422.1:0-278 GCF_004010375.2 Mesorhizobium sp. M2E.F.Ca.ET.209.01.1.1
CTGATTATTGAGGCGCTTGAGCAGAAAGGCGTCGTGCGCCTTTTGGCGGAACCCAACCTCACAACGGTTTCCGGCGAAACCGCTAGCTTCAATGCGGGCGGCGAGGTGCCCATCCGCAGCGTCAACGCCCAAGGAGAGGTTGAGATTCAGTTCAAGCAGTTCGGCGTCAATCTGAATTTCACGCCGGTGGTGCTCGACGACGGCAAGATTCACATCAAGCTGGCGCCGGAGGTCAGCGACCTCACCGGTTTCACACCCGCGGGCGACCCGATCTTCAC
>NZ_SADP02001423.1:0-278 GCF_004010375.2 Mesorhizobium sp. M2E.F.Ca.ET.209.01.1.1
TGACGAGCGCCGACGAGGCGGCGCCGTCGACATCATAGTCGCCGAAGATCGCCACTTTCTCGCCGGCGATGATCGCGTCCGCCAGCCGCACTGCCGCCTTCTCCATATCGGTCAGCGATGCCGGATTTGGCAAAAGGTCGCGGATGGTCGGGTCGAGGAAGCGCTCGGTCTGCTCAGCGGTCACGCCGCGCCCGGCAAGCACCCGGGCCACGACGTCCGGCACGCCGTGGCCCTGCGCGATGGCCAAAGCGGCCATGTCCTGCCGCTCGGTCAGCCGG
>NZ_SADP02001424.1:0-278 GCF_004010375.2 Mesorhizobium sp. M2E.F.Ca.ET.209.01.1.1
AACTCGTCCTCATCCATCGACTGCGAGATGTCGACGGCAAGCACGAGTTCCACATCCACCGGCGAGCCATCGGCCGGTGCGGGTAACGGCGCCGCCTCGGCGCAGGCAAGGCAGGCAAGCAGACCGAGTATCGCAAGCATGGCAGCCTCGAACGACCCGGCGAATCTTCCCGGCGATCGCGGCGAAAATAAAGCTATTTCTTCTTTCGATGGGCCGTGCTGGGTGGCGGCTCGATCGCCCCGGCGCGGACACGGGCCGGCTTCAATGCCTGCGCGCCG
>NZ_SADP02001425.1:0-278 GCF_004010375.2 Mesorhizobium sp. M2E.F.Ca.ET.209.01.1.1
GCTAACAGGGCGAACTGGACCTCCTGGACGATTTCCTTGAACTTGTAAGCGTTGCCCGGAAGCGTCTTCAGTGGCGCTGGCGCGATCGCGGGCGCCTGGTAGGCCGGCGCGGGCGTTGACGGCGCATTGTACAGCGGGGCGGGTTGGCTCGGCGCTGGCGGGATGTAGGAATAGCCGCCCGTCGACGACCTGTGGCTCGAGTGCGAGCTATGGCTGCTGTGGCTGCTATGACTGCGATGTCCCGCCAAGGTGTACAGATGGTCGAGCTTGAAGATATC
>NZ_SADP02001426.1:0-278 GCF_004010375.2 Mesorhizobium sp. M2E.F.Ca.ET.209.01.1.1
CCCGGAGCCTGACCCATGGAACTTACCCAGGATGTCTCGATCCTGCTGCGCGTCGCGACCGCGATGCTGTTCGGCGGCGTGCTTGGCGTCGAGCGCGAGATGGGCAAGCACGCCGCTGGCCTGCGCACGCACATGCTGATCGCGGGGGCCGCCGCGTTGATCGTCGGCCTCGGTGATTCGGTGGCCGAGCATTTCCAGCAGGAGCGCTATCGCGACCTGCTGCAGGTTGATCCGGTGCGTCTGATCGAGGCGGTGGTGGCCTGTGTTGGTTTCGTGGA
>NZ_SADP02001427.1:0-278 GCF_004010375.2 Mesorhizobium sp. M2E.F.Ca.ET.209.01.1.1
GGGAAACAACCCAGACCCACAGCTAAGGTCCCAAATTTTGTGCTAAGTGGAAAACCATGTGGAAAGGCACAGACAGCCAGGAGGTTGGCTTAGAAGCAGCCACCCTTTAAAGAAAGCGTAATAGCTCACTGGTCGAGTCGGTCTGCGGGGAAGATTTAACGGGGCTAAGCACAGAACCGAAGCTTGGGGTGCATAACTTTGTTATGCGCGGTAGAGGAGCGTTCCGTAAGCCGTTGAAGGTGGATTGAGAAGTCTGCTGGAGGTATCGGAAGTGCGAA
>NZ_SADP02001428.1:0-278 GCF_004010375.2 Mesorhizobium sp. M2E.F.Ca.ET.209.01.1.1
TTGCCAGCGAACCGCTGCCGAGGCTAGCGGCGGACATGCTCTTCGACAGGTCGAGGTTGATCGTCTGACCGACGTTCGCGCCAACCTGGAAGCCGACGATACCTGCGGAGCCGTCCAGAATGTTGGTGCCGTTGTACGTCGTTTGCGACGCAATACCGTTCACTTCCTGGATCTGCTGCGCAACTTCTTTCTGCAGTGCTGCCTGGTCCGACGACGACATCGTGCCGGTCGAAGGCTGCACAGCCAGAGTACGGATACGTTGCAGGCTGGAAGTCAGC
>NZ_SADP02001429.1:0-278 GCF_004010375.2 Mesorhizobium sp. M2E.F.Ca.ET.209.01.1.1
CGCGCAGACGCCTGGTGTCAGTCCTGGCCCCGGTCGAGCAGGCGCCGCAGCATGGGTTCGATGCGCGAGAGCTCGTCGAGATGCGCGGCAGAGAGTTCGGCCAGGCAATCGTCGGCGCGTTCGGTCAGCCGCAGCAGCACGCGGCGGTGGTCGTCCTTGTCCTGATCGCGTGCGACCAGTCCTGCCTCACCGAGGCGGTTGACCAGTTCGACGGCGCTGTGGTGGCGGATGCGCAGGCGTTCCGCAAGGTCGCCGACCGTCACCGGCCCGCCGCCCGG
>NZ_SADP02001430.1:0-278 GCF_004010375.2 Mesorhizobium sp. M2E.F.Ca.ET.209.01.1.1
CATCGAGTACCGAGACCTGCTCGCGGCTAAGATGCAGGCCGCGCTTGGTCCGTCGCCACAGCACATCTTCCGCCGTGACGGCCCATTCGTTTTCAACAAGATAGCGCACCTCGGCCTCGTGCAGATCGCCACCGAAATTGCGGCCGAGATCGGCAATCGACTTGGCCAAGCCGAGCAGAACCTGCGCACGCGTCCCGTAAAGCCTGGTCAACCGGCGCGCCAAACGCTGGTCGAGGAAAGGGTAGGCGCTTTTCAGCTTCGCCACCTGCGCATCGAAA
>NZ_SADP02001431.1:0-278 GCF_004010375.2 Mesorhizobium sp. M2E.F.Ca.ET.209.01.1.1
GGTCACGATCAGGCCGATGCCCTCCGCCCGGGCGGCGCTGGCGAGCAGCCGGTAGCGCGCCTCGCGCGCTGCCGCAGGCAGGCCGGTCGATGGTTTTTCTCCCGACCAGGCCAGGATGCGGTGGGCGATGCCGCGCTCCGCGCAAAGCTGCGCCACGGCCTGCGCCTCACCAGCCGAACCCTGCCGCAAGCCGTGATCGACCGTGATCGCGAGCAGCCTCGTGGACGGCGCGGTTTTGTCGAGATGCTGTTTGAGAAGAAGAAGGAGCGCGATCGAGT
>NZ_SADP02000141.1:0-498 GCF_004010375.2 Mesorhizobium sp. M2E.F.Ca.ET.209.01.1.1
GCGCACCAACTCGGCCACGTCAAGCAGCGCTGTCCGCTTGCAGGTCAAGCAATAGACCGACAAGCCTGTGCCTGCCTCCAGCTTTTTCCCGAGTGTGTCTTCAGAGAAGGGGTACTTCGACGTCAAGGGCGACTCCAAAATGCGAGGTCGCCGCACCGAGGACAATATTCCTGCCCGCGCTGAGGAACAAGGCCGCTGACGGAATGTTCCATTAGCGTTCTCTTGATGAAGCCCTGCGCATGCGCAGCTCGCTCGGCGCACGCAAGCTGCACTGGCGGCCCGCACCGCTCGGTTTCAGCCTGTATACGAGACAATCCACGGCAGGCGTGTGCTCCGGCCCGGTCAATCACATATGTTGCAGTAGCGTTCACGTATCAGCCATCAATCGTGCACTTTTTGAATGGTACTGATTGGGGCTCACGCGTAAGTGTGACCGGTGGTGGGTCCCCGGGTGTTAGGCAAAGCATGGCCAGATTTTTCTTCGACATCTCCTACGGC
>NZ_SADP02001432.1:0-278 GCF_004010375.2 Mesorhizobium sp. M2E.F.Ca.ET.209.01.1.1
CATCACCTGTGCACTGCTGAAGTACCGGGTGCCCGCATCCGGGCCGAACTGGGACCCGGAGTGCAACTGCCGCGACATTCCGAAGGTGCCGATGGCCCTGCAGGATGCACAGCGTGCAATGGGCCTGCTGCGCGCACAGGCCGAGCGCTAGTCAATCAATCCGAAGCGGATCGGGGTGATCGGCTTTTCCGCCGGTGGTCACGTGGTGGCTGGACTGAGCACGCACGCGCTGCGCAGCTACGCGCCGGTGGATGCTGCGGATGAGCAGCCGAGCCGTC
>NZ_SADP02001433.1:0-278 GCF_004010375.2 Mesorhizobium sp. M2E.F.Ca.ET.209.01.1.1
GGCTGCCCGAAACGATGCCCCGCTTCGACCGCATTGTCGTCGATGATTTGGAGCAGGAGAGAAATATGACCAAGCCCATGGTTGATCCAGCGCTGGTTGTGGGTGACCTGAGGGGGCTGGTCTGCGGCGATTTTGCGGGGCGGCAGGACGCGGGCGAGACGACGGCGTTTGTTTTCCGGGGGCTGGCGGTGGGGGATCTGGCGGTGGCGGGGGTGGTGTATATGCGGGCGCAGGCGGCGGGGGTGGTTGGGACGTAGGGCAAGGGAGGGAGCGGCCTC
>NZ_SADP02000142.1:0-497 GCF_004010375.2 Mesorhizobium sp. M2E.F.Ca.ET.209.01.1.1
CCGATCGCGAGGCGATCCGGCTGCTGCGCCAACACGGCATCCTGTCGATGGCGACCTGGGTCGCCGGCTTCGAGGACGAAACCCTGCGCGACCTGTGGCGCGGCTTCCGCCAACTTATCGCCTATGATCCCGACCAGATCCAGGCGCTCTACGTCACGCCGCATCGCTGGACGCCGTTCTTCCGCATCGCCAGCGACCGCAAAGTGATCCAGAAGGACGTCCGTCTCTGGGATTACAAGCACCAGGTGCTGGCGATGACCCGGCTGAAACCCTGGATGCTGTTCTTCGCCGTCAAGCTGATCGAAGTCGCGGTGCAGTCGCGGCCGAAGGCGTTGGCGCGGATTCTTTTCCACCCCGATCCCGAGCAACGGCATTCGATGCGCTGGTACACGAAGATGGGCCGCCGCGTATGGTTCCGCGAGGTCTGGGGGTTTCTTGCCCGCGACCGCCGCGTCACCGATGGCTCGACCCTCGCCGAATTCTGAGATCGGATGAGC
>NZ_SADP02000143.1:0-495 GCF_004010375.2 Mesorhizobium sp. M2E.F.Ca.ET.209.01.1.1
AACCCCATCAATCCGCAGCGGCGGAAGTTGCCAGTGCCGCCTGCCATTCCTCTTGGACTGCCGTATCGATCTCGGTCTTCGAAGCCGTGGCGGCAAGCTCGCCAAATTCGCGGTCGGGCAGCAATCGCGACAGAGCCCAGATTGCCGCACCCCGCACGAGCGGCGACGCATCGCCAAGCAGGCCGCGCACGACAGGCGCAAGCGAGGCGTCGCCGGAATTTCCTGCCGCAATCAGAACGTTGCGGACGAAACGGTCGCGGCCGATGCGCTTGATCGGTGAACCGGAGAAGAAGGCGCGGAACGCCGCATCGTCAAGCGCGAGCAGCTCCGAAAGCTTCGGCTCGCGCAGATCGTTGCGCGCGGCAAGCTTCGCCTCGGAAGCCGCGCTGGCGAATTTGTTCCACGGGCAGGCGGCGAGGCAATCGTCGCAGCCATAGATACGGTTGCCGATCTTTTCGCGGAATTCGCGCGGGATCGGCCCCTTGTTCTCGATGG
>NZ_SADP02000144.1:0-494 GCF_004010375.2 Mesorhizobium sp. M2E.F.Ca.ET.209.01.1.1
TGCCACCTCGTACTCGATCAAGCGCGACAGTGCCTGCCTGCGCTCCTGTGCAAACAGCGAGAACTCTGTTGCCTTGCTTGCCCCGCAAAGGCTTGCGGCGATCATCATCACGATCAGGTCGCCAAGCCGATGCGTGGCGTTGCCAGCGCGCGGATCGGGCAGCGCGCCGAAATAGCTCTCAAGGCTCGAAATGGCAGTCTCTCCTCAATTCGACTGCCTCTCAAGCCAACTTCAAGTCCCAAAAACCCATATGCGATTCCCCTGCACATAAGGGGGAGATGGTCGGCAGACCACGAGGTTCGCATCCAAGGATTGTCAGCGCCGCGTTCCGTCCCTCTGTCCTGCCGGACATCTCCCCCGCAAGGGGGGAGATTGGCAGCTCGCGCGCCGGCTCACACCCTAAAAAACACTCATCATCATCTTCGAAAGCCTCGCGCAGCGCCCCGGCCTCACGTCGCCCGGCTTCAGCGGCACGCCTTTGCCGGCAGCCACCG
>NZ_SADP02000145.1:0-493 GCF_004010375.2 Mesorhizobium sp. M2E.F.Ca.ET.209.01.1.1
CGGCAACACCGGCAACAACACCTTGGCGGGTCTCGGCGGCGCCGATACGCTCATCGGCGACACTGGTACCGACACGGCCAGCTATGCGGCATCGGCGGTTGGCGTGAATGTCAGCCTGATGACCGGTCTTGCCCAAGGCGGCGATGCCGAAGGCGACACCTTCTCCAGCATCGAGGGACTTCTCGGCTCCGCGCAGAACGATACCCTCGAGGGCGATGGCGGCAACAACGTCCTGAACGGCGGCGCCGGCATCGATACGCTGAGCTACGAGCACGCGGCCGCGGCCATCACGGTGAGCCTTGCGACGACGGCGGCTCAAAACACCATTGGCGCTGGCAGCGACACGCTCTCAGCCTTCGAGAACCTGACCGGCTCTGGCTTTGGTGACACGCTGACCGGCAGCACGGCGGCCAATGTGATCTCCGGCCTGGCCGGCGACGACCTCATCAATGGCGGCGCTGGCGCCGACACCATGGTGGGCGGCACAGGCAAT
>NZ_SADP02000146.1:0-492 GCF_004010375.2 Mesorhizobium sp. M2E.F.Ca.ET.209.01.1.1
GAGTTTTCGAGCGTGACGAAGCCGATCTCGACGAGAGCGGCGAGGCGCTGCGTCAGCATCTTGTCGGAGAGCGAAGGGATCTGCCGGCGCAGCTCGGAATAGCGCAGCGGCTTTTGCTTGATGCGCGCCAGGATGACCGTCTTCCACTTGCCGCCCAGAGCGTCGAGCGCGAACTCGACCGGGCAGCCATAAAGTCTACCGCGTTGTGTCATGCGCCGATCCTAGGCAAGCGGCAGGCGCGGCTAAAGCGGAAATCGCCCCGCCATGTGGCTAGGCGACGGGCGACGGCGCCCGGCATAGACTTCACCAAGGAGGAGCGATCATGAGTGTGCGGGACCCGAATCCAGTCGACCGGCGCGAGCCGAAGCGCGTCGCGATCGTCATCGCCAATCCGGCCATCTCGACGACGACAGGGTGGCCGGTCGGCTTCTGGTGGAGCGAGCTTACCCATCCCTGGTTCGCCTTCACCGAGCGCGGCTACGAGGTGGAAAT
>NZ_SADP02000147.1:0-491 GCF_004010375.2 Mesorhizobium sp. M2E.F.Ca.ET.209.01.1.1
GTTTGAGTAAAAGTAGGGTTTGCACATAAAACGTCAAGAACGGTCAAAACGTGAAAAGCGGGGCACGCTAACGATCCCCATCATGTTACAAAACCACATTTGATACCTTATACTAACCGGTTGATTTATTTACGAGTTTTAACATTTTTGTATTGCCATCGGTGTGGCATGGGCGCATGGTTGCGTCCAGAGGGACAACCGTCCGCGAAAGGAAGGTTTTCCAATGTTACGAGAATTTTCCAACCGGCTGCGCTATGATGCCCACTGCAAGGTCCAGTGCGCCCTGCGGACCAACGGCATCGTCAATATCATCGGGCTGTCGGAACAAATCAGGCTCAATAACCTGGCGGAGAACGTCGCCCGCGAGGACATTGAAAACCTGGTGCTGGACATCTCACAGCTCTACGGGGCGCCGATCGAGTTCGACGATCAGACCCTGACGGCGCTCGACCTGCCCGAGGTCCTAGGTCTCGACAACCGCAACGACCTCG